>CAZRDA010000017.1:0-13815 GCA_964598715.1 uncultured bacterium
GGCCTCGGGGTCCACCCCCCCGGTCGGCTCGTCCAGAAGGAGCAGCTCGGGCTCCAGGACCAGGGCGCGGGCGATCAGCACCCGCTGCTGCTGCCCGGCCGACAGGGCGCCGATCCGGGTCCGGGCGTGTGCCTCCATGCCGACGAGCCCGAGCACCTCCCGGACCCGGACGCGCCCGGGCGCGCCGGCGCGGCCGAACAGACCGAGGCTCGGCACCAAGCCCGTGGCTACCACCTCCTGCACCGTGGCGGGCAGCGCGGGGTCGAGCAGGGCCCGCTGCGGCACGTACGCGACCCGGTGCCACTCCCGGAAGTCCGCCGGGGAGGTGCCGAAGAGCCGGACCCGGCCGCCCGTCGGGGTCAGCACCCCCAGGACGATCCTGAGGAGCGTGGTCTTTCCGGAGCCGTTGGGGCCGATGAGCCCCAGGAAGTCTCCGGCCTCCACGGTCAGGTTCACGTCCTCGAGGACGGAAATTCCGTCGTAGCGGAACCCGACGTTCTCGACTGCGACCAGGGCACTCATCGGCACGCGAGGGCGGTCCGCAGGTTCACGAGGTTCTGCTCCATCAGGGCCAGGTAGTCCTTCCCGGCGGCCGCCTCTTCCGGGGTGAGGCCCTCGATCGGGTTCAGGACCAACGTCCGGGCCCCGACCTCGCGGGCGAGCGTCTCGGCCAGCTTCGGGCTCACCAGCGTCTCGAAGAAAATGTACTCCACTTTGTGGCGGCGCGCAAAGCGCACGAGCGACGCGAGGTGCGCGGGGCTCGGCTCCGCCTCCGGCGCGAGACCCGCCACCGAGACCATCGTCAGCCCGTACCGCTTGGCCAGGTAGGCGAACGCCACGTGGGAGACCACGATCTGCCGACGCGTGCAGCGGCGGAGGCCGCCCTCGAACTTCCCGTGCAGGGCGGTAAGCCTTTCCCGGTAGGTGCGCGCATTGCTCGCGTACGTCTCCGCGCGGCTCGGGTCGGCCTTCGCCAGGCCGGCGCGGATCGCCTCCATCTGCGACTGCGCCAGGACCGGGTCGAGCCAGACGTGTGGGTCCTGCCCCTCCGCGGATCCTTCCGGCTCCTTCTCCTTCCCCTTCCCGTGGTCGTCGTCATGGCCCGGACCCTCGGAGGGCAGGAGGGCGAGGCCCTCCGTCGCATTGACCACGACCAGCCCCGTGCCTCCCACGTTCTTCACGAGCGTCTCCGCCCATGGCTCCAGCTTCGCGCCGTTATAGACAAAGACCGAGGCCTGCCGGACCCGGGTCACGTCCTGAGGCGAGGGCTCCCAGTCGTGGGGCTCGACGCCGGCCGGGACGAGTGAGACGACCTCCGCCCGGTCCCCCGCGACCTGTCGCGCGAACTCGTGAAGGGGATAGAAACTGGCGACCACCAGCGGCTTTGTCCGCCGAGCCGGCGCGCGCTCGCACCCGACGCAGACGAAGACGAGGAACACAAGGAACCACGAGTAGGCACGGAGGACAGGGTTCATCTACCCGCTCCTTCGCCGGGCACGGATGTGAGGGAACTATTGCAATTTATTTGCAATATAGAAGGCAAACAAATCATCCGGCACAACTGCGGCACAGCCCGAACACGCGCAACTCGTGCTCCATCACCCGGAACGACCGCAGGCGGCGGAGCCGCGCGCTCAGCCGCGTCAGCACGTCGTCTCCCAGCGGGCACCCCTCCAGGTCCTCGATCCCCTCGCACCGCTGGCAGATCAAGTGGTGGTGGTGCCCCGTGAACTGTTCCGCCAGCTCGTACCGCTGCCCCTTCCGGGAGCGGTCGGGCGCTCGGAGAACTCCCATCTTCATCAGCAGGTTGACGGTCCGGTAAACCGAGACGAGGTTCACCCGGCGCGTCCCGAGCCGCGCGTGGATCTCCGCCACGGACAGCGGCATCTCGCTCTCGGCCAGAACCTGCACGACCGAGAGGCGGGGCCCCGTCAGGCGGTGGCCGCGGTCGGCGAGTAGGTGGCTGATGGTCTCGCGCCGGTTTGACATAATTGCAAACTATTTGCATTATACCTTTGGCGCCCGGCCTGTCAAGACCTAATTCCTGATGGCGGGACACGCCGGGGAGCGGGCCCTCCGCACCGGGGCACACGCCTCTCCGGACGGCGCCCGAGCAGCGCCCGACCTGCCAGGCAGCGGCAGCGCCTGGGCGCCGAGCACTTGACCAAGGGGCGTCTACACCTGTTGCGTGACGACCCGTACGGGCTGTTCTACCGGATGACCGACGGACGGCTGGTCGGCGAGTGAGGGGAACGGAGCAGAAGTGTCTGGAGGCGCCCCCCGAGGCCTAGACGCCGCCGAGGAGATAGATCGGGCCGGTCGGCTGCGGGACGCCCCCAGCGGGCTCCAGCGTAACGGCGGCCGCCGTCACCTTGGCGGCTTCGGGCGGGACCGGAACGCGCAGGCTGCCCTCGCCCGTCTCGCTGGTCTGAAACGTCCCGGCGCTGATCTTCGCCTCCTTGGTGATGAACCACAACTGGTAAGTCTTCCCGGGCGGGGCGGGCGGGAGGCGATAGACCTTGAACTCCCAGACGTTCGGCCCGGTGTGCCAGAAGATCCGGCCGACGGCCGGAGGCGCGTCCTGGTAGCGGGCGAGGCTGACGATGCGGACCTCGGGGGACCGGAGGGCCTCGATGGCCTCCTGCTGGCGGGCCACAAGGACCTCCAGGCGGCCCCGCTCCGCTTCGACAGCGGCGAGCTGCTGCCGGGCCTGCTGGAGGTTGTACCCCAGCAGGAGGGCCAGGGCCATGCCGGCCAGGGCGAGCCCCCAGGCTGCCGGCGCCCACCGCCACCACCAGACGATCACGGCCGGTGCCTCGCGCCGCGCCCTCGCCTCGGCCCGCACCCGCGCCAGCAGCCGGGCGCGGACGGCCGGATCCGGGTCCGCCAGGGGCGACGCATAGGGCAACAGGTCCAGCGCTTCCCGGAGGGCGCGCACCTCCTGCTCGCACTCGGGACACCCGGCTGCGAGGTGCGCCTCCTGCTCCCGCCGCTCCCCGGGGGCAAGCGCATCCAGCAGGTATAGCCCCCACCGCTCCCTGAGTTCCTCGTGGGTCATCCGGCGCTCCCGCCCGTCACGTCCTTCAGCATCTCCCGGAGCCGCAGCAGTCCGAGCCGCACCCGCGTCTTCACGGTCCCGAGCGGGGTCCCAGTGCGCGCGGCAATCTCAACCTGGGTCAGCCCCTCGTAGTAGGCCAACGCGATGGTCTCCCGCTGCTCCGGCGGCAGGCGGGCGAGGGCCGCCTGGACCTGCCCCCGCAGTTCCCGGAAGAGCACATGCACCTCCGGATTCTCCGGCTGCGCCGGGTCCCGGAGCTGCTCCATCGCGGCGGCCCCAACCGTGGCGGCCTGCCGCCTGCGCGCCCGGACACGGTCCAAAGCCCTCGACCGGGCGATGGCGAACAGCCAGGTGAAGGGTGCGCCGCGCCCGGGATCATAGCGATCCGCTTGCTCCCAGGCCTGCCAAAAAACCTCCAGGAGTACCTCTTCAGCCTCCTCGCGCTGTCCCAGGATCCGGAGCAAGCAGCCGAAGAGCGCGCCGCTGTACATATCATAGAGGCGCGCAAGGGCCTGCTCCTGCTTCTCTGCGATGGCCCGCACCAGCACGAGGGCCTCCCTGACCTCCTTACGGCTCGCTGTCGCCTCCGGATTCACCGCCGCTCCCTAATCTGCCGGATTGCCGGGGGTCGCGGACTCTGGCCCCCGAAGTCCCGGCTATCCTCCCCGCAGTCGGCGGCCTTGTCAAGGCACCGGGGACAGCCCCGGACACCCGCCGCTCGCCGGCCAGGGACGAATTTCCGCGCATGAATCCGGCCGGCCGCCGCGACCGTATATCCCGGCGAACCTCGGATGAAGGAAGGAGCCGCAGATGACCAGAACCTTCAGGCCCGGCATCCTGCTGCTCGCCAGCGCCGCCGCTCTCCTCCTCGCGGGCTGCGGCGGGGCCCCCGCCCAATCCTCGCCGGCCTGGGAGGCGACCGGGGGCAAGGCTGCGGCGGTCACCATCCAGACGTTCCAGTTCCGGCCCGAGGGGCTCGATGTGAAGGCCGGCACGCGGGTCACCTGGACCAACACCGACGACATCGAGCACACGGTCACCTCGGGGACTCCCGACGGCCCCGACGGCCGCTTGAACACACCGCTGGACGGCAAGGGCGCCACCTTCAGCTACACCTTCGCGGAGCCCGGGACCTACCCCTACTTCTGCGACCGGCACACTGAGATGCGCGGCGAAATCCGCGTCAACTGATCACGAAAGGAGGGCTATGAGCAGATCCGCGTGAAACAGGACCGAGGCGAGAACACTGAACCGATTGATGGCACCCAATCATGATAAGGAGCAGAGAGATGAAGGGCACGTTCGCACGAGTGACCGGTGTCGCAGCGATGGTCGCGGTCCTCACGGCGGCCTGCGGCGGCATGATGATGAGCAAGCCCACCGCCAATACCCCAGCGGCCCAACTCCGGACCGGCCTGAATACCCTGCTCAGCGAGCATGTGTACCTCGCTGCCGCCGCCACCGGAGCGGCCCTGGACGGGCGCGATGTCGAGTTCAAGGCCGCTGCGGGGGCGCTCGATGCCAACTCGGTGGAGATCTCCAGGGCGATCGGCTCGGTCTACGGCCCCGACGCGGAGAAGGCGTTCCTGCCCCTGTGGCGGAAGCACATCGGGTTCGCCGTGGACTATACCGTCGGGGTGGCGACCAAGGACAAGCCCAAGCAGGATAAGGCGGTCGGCAACCTGGTTCAGTACACCCAGGACTTCGGCGCGTTCCTGAACTCGGCCAGCCCCGGCCTGCCCAAGAACGTGGTGGCCGATCTGGTGAAGACCCACGTCCTGACCCTCAAGGACGTGATTGACGCCCAGGCGAGCAAGGACCCGGTCAAGGCCTACACCGCCCTGCGCACGGCGGCCGGTCACATGCACATGATTGCCGATCCGCTGGCCGACACCATCGTGAAGCAGTTCCCTGACAAGTTCGGCGGCTAGCCGCTGGGAGGGGATACAGCGATGCGAACGATCAGGAACCATCGGGGATTTCGAGTCGTGGCCGCGCTCCTGGCCGCCCTCACCGTCGCGCCCGGCACCCCGATTGCGTGGGCGGCGAGCCACCGGGAGGCACCGCTCATCGCGCTGGACCCGGCGGCGGACAACACCGACACCTACGCCTTCCGGAGCTGGCAGGACCCGAGTAAGGTGGTGTTCATCGCGAACGTCATCCCGGGCCAGGAGCCTGGCGACGGCCCCAACTATTTCAACTTCGACGACAATGTCCTCTACCGCATCCACATTGATAACAACCAGGATGGCGTCGCTGAGGACATCGTCTACGAGTTCCGGTTTCGGACCGAGACCCGGCCCGCCTTGGGATCGCTGAATTTTCCGCTTCCCTACGTCGGCAACCCCAACATCCCAGTTCCCCAGCTCCAGGGGATCACCCGCCTGGACGGAGACGGATCGGAAGGGCTCACCCGACGCCAGACGTACTCAGTGACTGAGGTGCGCGGAAAGAAGCGAGCGAGACTCTTCAAAGATCAGAAGCTCGTGGCCGTTCCGTCGAACGCCGGACCGGCCACGATGCCCAGGTACGAGGCCCTGGCCGCGCAAGGGATCTACACCGATGGACCTAGGGGGATCCGGGTCTTCGCCGGCCAGCGCGCCGAGACCTTCTACATTGACCTCGGCGCGGTCTTTGACACGGTGAACCTGCGCCGCTTCCCGCCAGTGCTCACCGATGGGGAGGACGCCGACGGCACCAAAGACCCCTTCGGTGTGAACCGGTTCAGCGGGTTCAACATCAACAGCATCACCATCGAGGTCCCCATCGCGCGAATCACGCGCGACGGCAGGCCGCCCATCATCGGCATGTACGCCTCTACCAGCCGTCAGGAGAGGACTATCCGAAGCGGCGCCCCCGAGCAGGTGGAGGAAGACGATGATGATGGTGACAACGAGGTGCTGCGCGGCAAGGGAAAATTCGTTCAGGTCTCGCGCCTGGCGAACCCGCTGGTCAACGAATTGATCATTGACACCCCGTTCAAGGACCGCTGGAACGCGTCGGAACCTGAGGATGAGAAGCAGTTCCAGGAGTTCTACAAGAACCCCTCGCTCGCGCTCGCCTTGTCTCTGATTTTCAAGATCGATGTCCCGAAGACGCCGCGGTCCGACCTCATGCAGATCTTGCTGAAGTACCCGGGTCAGGCCCTGAGCGGGAACAACTGTGGCTCCCCCTGCGCGGACCTCCTTCGACTCGACCTCAGCGTGCCCCCGATTGCCCCCGAGAGCCAGAAGCGGCTCGGCGGACTCGCAGGTGATTCGGCCGGGTTCCCGAACGGCCGCCGGCCTAACGATGACGTCACGGACATCGCCACCCGAGTCGTCGCCGGCGTGCTCGCCAGCGTGCTCAGCGACGAGACCTGTTGCGCCGGTTTCCCTCACAACCGGCTGGGCGACGGCGTCAACTTCCTCGGCGGCGCCCCCGGGGCGGGCACGTCCGACGGTCCGAACTATGGGACCCCGCCCTTCGACACGAACCGGCTCGACGTAACTGCAAACGGCATCACGAAAGAGTTCCCGTTCCTCCCGACCCCATACGACGGCCGGAACCGCCGGCACGTGGACTGCGTTCAGACGGGCATGGGCAATGTCGAGACGGGCACTGGAGTCCCTTGCGAACCGTAGCGTAGCCCTTGCGCGGAGGGGGACGTGAGTCCCCCTCCGCATCCCCTGCCCCGGGCGCGGCGCCTCCTCGCCAGAGGCGCTCGGAGCAGAAACAGTTGCGGATCCGTTCTGAGCAAACAGCCGCAGCCAACCTCGAGACGCGCGGAGGTCACCAGATGCGGGCTCTTCGACACATCGGTTTGATCGTGGCGTCCGCCCTCCTCCTGGCGGGGCTCTGGCCGGAAGCCCTCCTCGCACAGGGCACGGCGCCGGACCAGAGAATTCATCTTTATCAGCGGATGCTTCAGCGGAATTCCCGGGACGCCAGGACGTACTACCGGCTTGGCGACGCCTACATCCAGAAGGCCCGCGAGAGCGGGGACGTCACCTACTTTGATTTGGCGGAGCAGGCTCTCCGGAAGGCCCTGGAGATCTCTCCAAAGTACAGCGATGCCTTGCGGCACCTGGCCTTCGTCCTCTACTCCCGCCACGACTTCGCGGAAGCAGCCAGCGAGGCCACGAAGGCGATCGCGCTTGACCCCGGCGACAGCCACGGCTACGGGATCCTCGGCGACGCCTACCTGGAGACCGGGCAGTATGTTCTGGCCGGAGAGACCTACGAGACGATGCTCCGGCACCGGGTCGACCTCTACTCGCTCAGCCGCCGGGCCGGTCTCCGGGCCCTGCGCGGGGATGCGGAGGGCGCCATCGCCGACCTGAAGCGGGCGATCGAGGACGGCCGGGCGAGCGGGCAGCCCCGGGAGAGCGTGGCCTGGGCCCAGTGGCAGTTGGGGAGCGACTACTTCGCCCTCGGGAACCTCCCGGCGGCCGAGGCGCAGTACCTCGAGGCCCTCAAGACCTACCCGAACTACTACCGGGCCTCGGCCGGGCTGGCGCAGGTGCGGGCCGCTCAGGAAAAATACCCGGAGGCCATCGAGCTCTACCAGAGGGCTATCGCCATCATCCCCCTGCCCGAGTATGCGACCGCCCTGGGGGATGTCTATACGAAGGTCGGACAGCACGAGGAGGCCAAAAGGCAGTATCATCTGGTGGAGTACATCGGCCACCTGAACACGCTCAATAAAATCCTCTACAATCGGGAGCTGGGCTACTTCTACGTGGATCACAACATGAAGGTCAAGGAGGCCCTCGACCTGGCCAAGAAGGAGCTGGAGGTTCGCCAGGACATCTACGCCTATGACGTCCTGGCCTGGGCCCTGTATAAGAACGGGGACCCCCAAGAGGCCCGCGCTGCAATGCAGGAGGCGCTCAAGCTGGGAACCAGGGATGCCAAATTGTTCTTCCACGCGGGAATGATCGCCGCCGCCCTCGGGAATGCGGAGGAGGCCAAGACCCACCTCCGCCGCGCGCTGGAGATAAATTCCCACTTCCACCTCTTCCACGTGGATCTGGCCAGGAAGACTTTGCAGGACCTCGACAGCGATGGTTCCCGGGCCGCAGGGAAGTGAAAGCCATGGTGTCATTCGTCCGCCTCTCGAGCCTCACCCTCGCGGTCGCGTTCCTGCTGACGGTCGCACGTCCAGTGCTCGCCCATCCCCTGGGGAACTTCAGCATCAACCACTATGCGGGCATCGAGGTTGGGGCGGACACCGTCGCCATTCGCTATGTGATTGACATGGCGGAGATCCCCACCTTCCAGGAGATCCGGGAGAACGAGGTCGTCCCCGATGACGCAGACCCTTCGGCCCTTCGGTACCTGGCGACCAAGGTCGAGGAACTGAAGCGCGGGCTCGTCCTTCAGGTGAATGGCCGCCCGGCCGAGCTCGCGGTCGCAGGGACCCAGATCACCTTCCCTCCCGGCGTCGGCGGCCTGCCAACGATGAAGCTGGGGGCCCGCCTCCGCGCGGCAGTTCCTCCCGGGCCTCCCGGAACGCCCGTTCAGGTCTTCTACCGGGACACGAACTTCGAGGGGCGGGCAGGGTGGAAGGAGATCGTCGTGAAGGCCAGGGAGGGGACTGCCCTCCTCTCTTCCTCCGCCCCCGCCACCGACCGGAGCCAGCAGCTCGCCGCCTACCCGCTGGACATGCTGAACAGCCCGCCCCAGGATCTAGAGGCCCGGAGCACATTCGCGGTGCAAAGCCCGCCCCCCTTCCTGGCGTCAACCCAGCCTCCCCCGCAAGGGCCGGGCGGCCCAGCGATGAGGGAAGGGCGCGATGCGCCGAAGGACCTCCCGCCAGCCCGGGAGGGAGTCCGGGAGCCCGCATCCACGAACGCCGCGGGCATCGGTCAGCCACCAGCCCCCGACCGTGACGTGCGGCCCCCGGAGGGCGCTCCTCCTGTCCCGAAGCCCAGCACCGGATTGCAGGCCCGCGGCGCGTCCGGGTACGACCTGGATTTCGCCCAGCTCATCTCGCTCAAGGAGCTGAGCCCGGGCATTGTTCTTTTCGCCCTCCTCCTCGCCTTCGCCCTGGGTGCCTTCCATGCGCTGGAACCCGGGCACGGTAAGACCGTGGTCGCCGCCTACCTGGTGGGGTCCCGTGGGACCGCCCGACAT
The DNA here is from genome assembly GCA_964598715.1 of uncultured bacterium. Lineage (GTDB taxonomy): Bacteria > Methylomirabilota > Methylomirabilia > Methylomirabilales > JACPAU01 > JACPAU01. The sequence continues at coordinate 9,176 of CAZRDA010000017.1, forward strand.
GCCCTCCTCCTCGGGCTCATCGTGACCGCAAGCCACACCGCCGGCGTGTACCTGCTCGGGGTCATCACCCTCGGTGCCTCGGCGTACATCGTCCCGGAGCGGCTCTACCCCTGGCTCGGGCTGTTGTCCGGCGTGGCCATCGTCGGCCTCGGCCTGACGATGCTAGCGCGGAGCTGGCGGGGAGCGAGAGGAGGCAGGCCCGCGGCGCAGGAGCAGGGGGCGGGTCCCGCTCACGCCCACGATCACCACGATCATGGCCATGCCCACGGGGGCCTCTGGCACACCCATGGCGCGGGCGGCCACCACGACGGCGGCGACTCGCACACCCACCCAGAAGCCTCCGGCCCGTCCGTTTCGGCCCGGGAGCTCCTGGTCCTCGGTATCACCGGGGGGATCATCCCGTGCCCAGCAGCCCTCGTGGTCCTCCTGAGCGCCATCGCCCTTGGGCGGGTCGGTTTCGGCCTCCTCCTCATCGTGGGCTTCAGCGCCGGCCTGGCCATTGTTCTCATGGGGATTGGCCTGCTCACGGTGAGCACCCGGCGCCTCATGAGCCGGGTGAGTGGGACGGGCCCCCTTCTCCGATGGCTGCCGGTTTTCTCGTCGGCAGCGATGATCGCGCTCGGTCTGGGTCTGGCGACGCAGGCCCTCGTCAGTGGTGGACTATAGGAGACTGACCATGGACGCATCCATCTTCCCTGCCCTCGGCCTGGGGTTTCTGCTGGGCCTGACCCACGCGCTGGATGCGGACCACGTGGCGGCCGTGGGGACGCTGGTGAGCGAGACAGCCGGCTTCCGCAGATCTTCGCTCCTGGGGATGTCCTGGGGAGTCGGGCACTCGGCGAGCCTGCTCGGGGCCGGCCTGCTCGTCCTCGGCCTTCGCTTCACGATCCCCCCACGCCTCTCCGCCGCGGCCGAACTTGCCGTGGGCCTCATGCTCGTCGGGCTCGGGGCCCGAGCCATCTGGAAGGTTCTCCGCGAGAAGCGCCTGCACTGGCACGTCCACGAGCACAGCGGCCTCTGCCACCTGCACGTGCACGCCCACACGTTGGCCGACGGCGCCCCCCACGCACACGCGCACCCCTTCCCCCTGGAGCGCCGCCCCTTCCTGGTCGGGTGCCTCCACGGGCTCGCCGGCAGCGGCCCCCTCACACTCCTCGTCCTCAGCACTCTTTCCTCCCCTCTCGCCGGCCTCGCCTACCTTGGCCTCTTCAGCCTCGGGAGCATCGCGGGCATGAGCCTCCTCAGCGGCCTGCTCAGTTTCCCCGTGGCCTATGCGCGCGAGCGGGGGGCAAAATTCGGCGGGCAGGTCCGGCTGGCGGCCGGGGCCATCAGTCTCGTCCTGGGACTGGGTCTCGCGGGTCAGATCGTGTCAGGCGGGGGCCTGCTGGGGCAGTAGAGACCGGGCACGCGGCCTGCGGCCGCCGCAAGGGGCCATCCGGGGCGGGGGGCGCGACTAGCGGCTGAGCGCGATGAGGACGGTCCCGGCGGCGATGCTGGCGGCGGCGACGAGGCGCCGTGCCCCGTGCCGCTCGCCCAGGAAGGCAGCCCCCAGCGCCACCCCGAAGACGATGCTCACCTCCCGCGCCGCGACCACGTAGGCGACCTTGGCGAGCCGGAGCGCGACGAGGACCAACTGGTAACCCGCGAAGGAGAACACGCCGACGAAGACGACAGCCCGCCACTCCGCCTGAAGCCCGGCGAGCGACGGGCGCTGGCGCCAGAGAACGTAGGGCGTGAGGGCGAGGAAGGCAAGCCCCATCATGAGGATCTGATATACGTAGGGGTGAACCAGGCTCACCCCGACCTTATCCACGAGGGAGTACCCCGCGATCGTGAGGCCGGTGAGGAGGGCCATGGCCACGTGCGGGGCGCGCCACTCCGCCAGCAGCCGGCTCCGGCCAGGCGCGGCCGGCTCCGGCCTACCCGCCATCCCGAAGAGGCCCAGGACCACCAGGCCGATCCCCGCTCCCCCCCCGGGCGTCAGGACCTCGCCCAGAAGGAGCGGCGCCAGAAGCGCCACCAGGAGAGGTCCTGAACCCCGGGCCAGGGGATAGACCAGGGACAATTCCCCCCGCTCGTATGCCTCACTGAGGAACAGGAAGTAGAGGGCGTGCAGGAAGCCGGTGGCAAGGATGCAGGCCCAACCCGCCCCGCTCACCTCGAAGTTCTCGGGCAAGAGCAGGAGGCCCGGGCTCGCCAGCAGGACGCCCGCCGGCAGGCCGAGCCACGACACGACGAGTTTTCTGGCGCTCCGCTTGAGGGCCACGTTCCACGTGGCATGTAGGAGGGCCGCCGCCAGGACCAGGCCGAGCGCCGCTGCCGTCACCCCCGCCGTCCCTCCTGCCCCGCCCTCTCGTGTCCGCGCGCGAGTCCGGTGCAGGCTATCAGAAGGAAAGGCGGGGGACAAGGCGACGAGCGCTCCTCAAGGCCGGAGCCAAGAGGCAGAAGGGAGCGCCGGATCGGCCCGCCACGGCTCCCGGAGGGGCGGACTACTCGATCAGGTCGGCGCCGGGGGGCAGCTGCGCTCGGAGTTGTTCGTCAGAAACCCGGCGGCCAGGCGCCTGTGCTTCCCCTCCCCTGGAGGAAACCGGAGGGGGAACCGGCGTCGCCACCGGGGCCACCGCGACGTTCGCGGGCGGCGGAAGGACGCTCTCCGGCCGTCTGGTGTGCCGTGCGCCCAGGAAGACGAAAAGTGCAATCACGGCCACCACGGAGACGAGCTGGAGCAGCCTCTTCCACCCACCCGGCGCTCCGGGGGACGAGGGCTGGTTCCCCTGTCCAGGTGCCCGGTGCCCGTCAGAGCGTCTGCTGCCAGTTCGGCCGGTCGTTGATGCCGGAGAGGACGCCGACCACGCTGCCGGTGGTCGGGAAGAACGGCGGGGCGATTCCGTTTGCCATCCGTGTGTCATAGACGAAGTTCCTCCCGTACCCGGTGTTCTGCGAGCCGAATGTTCCAAAAGCACCGTAGGTGTCCTGGATCGCTCCCCCGAGGATCGTGGCGGTGCCGCGGGCGCTGCCGACATTGTAATTGTCCACCGTGAACTCACCGGTGGGGCTCATGACAGTCGCGTGGACGTTGATGTCGTCGGGAGCCGTCGTCCCGATCCGCACACTGCCATTCCACGAGAGGACCCCGAGGATGTTCGCGGTCCCCTCGGCGCTGGGAGGATTGCCCCCGCTGCCCGGGGTATAGCTCTCATACGTAAGATGGTTGGTGATCTGGATGTCGCCCGTCGCCGCCACCGTCACCGCGGAGTCCCGCTGGACGGTTCCGGCAAAGCTGGTGAGGCTTCCGTCCGTGAAGATCATGCCGTTGGCAAGTCCATTGAGGGTGGTCGGGGGGCCATTTCCGACCCTCATCTGGGTGTTACCCGACTGGTAATTGACCGTCACCGTGGTGGTCGTCCCGCCCTGGGTTACGGTGTAGATGGCGCTGTTGCCCGAGGCGCTCATTGCTAGGGTGGCGTTGCCCTTGATGTAGATCCCCCCCGTCATGGAGCTGCCGGAGGTCCCCAGGTGCACCCCATCCGGAAGGCCGGGGACCCCGCTCCCCGCGGACCGGCCGAGGGCGATCTCGGCCTGGCGGTCGGCGACGGTCGTCGAGGGCATGGGGATCGCCGGCACCCCGCGCTCGAACCCGGCCCCGAAGGTCGGGACGTCCAGATCGGCGTTCCGGTCGGCATTGAGGTCAATGGAGGAGCCGTTGTTGTAGTATCTCGCCGTCTGGTCAACGCTGGTCACCAGCCCGGTGAAGGTCCCGCTCGGGTTGAGGGCAAAGTTGAACTGCCCGTTGGTGTGGACCGGCCCCGAGAAGTTGGTCCGGTTGGTGAACCAGACCCGCGAGCCCGCGGCGTTCCGCTGCTGGTTGGTGAACAGCGCATAGCGGGCGAAGTTGTCCATTTGGACCTGCACCGAGAAACTCCCCTGGAGGTTCACCTGCCGGACCGTTGCCCCATCCGTGGCCGAGCCGTCAATGGCATAGCGATAGCGGAACACATAGACGGGGGAGAATGCCGTCCCCTGGTCCACCGGGGTCCCCCGGGAGAGCAGAGAGAGGGCGCACGTGTGGGCGCCCGGCCCCCCCGCGGCGGCGTAGTTCAGGGCCAGGCGGGCTTCGGAGGCGCTGATGCGCTGGAAGGTGCCCCCGTACGAGGTCCCAGCCTGGTAAGCGTAGTCGGTCAGGAACCCGCCGGGGTCATTATTGGTGACGTAGGTCTCGACGGGCGTAAGGTTGGCCAGGGCCCGGAGCTGCGCCGCCAAATCGCGCTGGAGACGGTTGCGCAGCTCCCTCAGGCAGAGGGCCCCCCCTCCCTCCGCCCGGAAGAAGGCGCGCTTGTCACGGACCTGCCGGCCGGCGCTCTGCACCTGGCTGATCGTGCCGCTGACGGCCAGCAGACTCCCCAACCCGAGGAGGACGGCGAAGCAGAGGGCCACGTACAGGATATAGCCGCCCTCTCCTCCGCTGACTGGCCTCCGCCCCATGGTCACCTCCGCAACGGGCTTACTGCCCGAGATTGCGCAGCTGAATGCGCGACCCGAGGGTCTGCCGCCGGAGCCCGTCGCCCCCGACCAGCCGGCTCGCCCGCTCCGCCCGGGACGTCACAGACACACTCACGACCCGGACCCCGGCGGCTTGGGCA
>CAZRDA010000018.1:0-8231 GCA_964598715.1 uncultured bacterium
CCGGGGGTCCCACTGGATCGAGCCGGGCTCCACCATCCCCCCGACCCTGAGCGCCCTTCCCACGGCGCGGTCCCCCTGCTCCCTGAGCTCCGACGGGGTCACGAAGTAGACCAGGGTCTCCTGGAGGCCCCCGAAGATGAGGTAGCCGAGCGCGGCGGCCACCACGAGTGCGCCCACCAGGAACCTGACCTGCCGCGGCTTCACGGCCGCACCCTCCCCTCCATCCGGGCGAGGACCCGGCGCGCCTCTGCCAGGCGGCGGCGGGTCCGCACGTGGTAGGCCAACAGGGTGATGGCAGCCAGCAGGTAGGCGGTCCCGATGTAGCCCCAGGCCTCCACCGTCACTCCTCCAGCCGGCGGCGCAGGACTTCCGCCTCGAGGTTGCCCAGCTCCACCCGCTGAGCCAGGAGGAAGGCGTAGAGCAGGGCGAAGGCCACCAGGTTCAGTACCAGGGGGGGGTAGAAGACGGGATCCAGGGCCCCCCGCGCGAGCGAGGAGGGCTGGTGCAGGGTCCGCCACCACTCGACCGACTTGTGGATGATCGGAATGTCCAGGAATCCCAGGATGCCGACGACGGCCGCGTAGCGCGCTCCCCTGGCCTGGTCCTCCACGGCCGCCCGCAGCATCAGGTAGCCGACGTAGATGAGCAGCAGGATGGCGGTGGTGGTGAGCCGGGCGTCCCAGGTCCACCAGGCCCCCCAGGTCGGCTTCCCCCAGATCGCGCCGGCGGCGATCGTCAGAGCCGTGAAAAGGACCCCGATCTCCGCGGAGGCGTGGGCCAGGATGTCCCAGCGCGCCTGCCGGGTGAGGAGGTAAGCCACGCTTCCGACCAGGACGACGAGGAAGGCCAGGTAGGCGACGAGGACCGTGGGGACGTGCAGGTACATGATCCGCTGCACCTCCCCTTGCATGGCGTCAGCCGGGGCACGCACCAGCCCGACGTACAGGCCGGCGCCCAGCGCCGCCCCGGCGGCCAGGCCCAGGGGGAGCACGAGACGGGAGCCGCCTGAGGCCATCCTCACTCCTCCACGACCCATTCGAAGGCGAACAGCGAAAGGGTCACGAAGATCAGGTCGAAGAGCCCGAGGAGGGTGAGCCAGGGGAAGGCCTCAACCCGGCCCCCTCCCCGGAGGAAGGCCTCCGTCCCCTTGACCGCCGCCAGCAGGACCGGAACCACGAAGGGGAGGAGGAGGAGCGGGAACATCACCTCCCGCGCCCGTAGATGCATGGTCATGGCGGCGAAGAGGGTCCCGACGGCGGCAAAGCCCACGGTCCCCAGAGCTGCTGTAAGGAGCAGCCCGGGAAGCGCTCCCCAGAGGGGCATGTTATAGAAGAAGGCAAAGCAGGGGAAGACCGCCGCCTCCAGGGCCAGCATGAGAACGACGTTCCCGAGCAGTTTCCCGAGGTAGAGCGCCCCCCGGTCGCCCGGGTACAGGAGGAGCCCTTCCAGGCTCTCGTTCTCCTGCTCCACCTGGAAGGCCCGCGTGAGCCCCAGCAGGCCCGTGAGGATGAACCCGACCCACAGCACCCCGGCGGCGGCCTGCGTGAGCCGCTCCGGGTCCGGGCCCAGGGCAAACCCGAAGATCAGGAGGACCAGGGCGGCGAAGAAGAGGAGTCCGTTGAGGGTCGCCTTGCTCCGCCCCTCCATGAGGAGATCCTTGCGGGCCACCGCCCAGACCCGTCCCACGCTCACCCTCCCTGCGTCCCGGCGGCAGCGACATAGGCCGCTCGGAGGGCCTCCAGCCCCCCGGGCTGCGCGGGCGCCTCGTGGATGAGGCGGCCGTTCACCAGGACGGCGGCCCGCCGGCACGCGGCGTAGCCTCGCATCAGGTCGTGGGTCGCCATGATGACCGATCCCCCCCGGGCAAGGACCTCGGCCACGAAGCCCTGCAGGAGCGTCACGGCCGCCTGATCCAGGTTGGTGAACGGCTCGTCCAGCAGCAGGATTGCGGGCTCGGCCAGTATCACCTTGCCCAGGGCGAGCCGCCGCTTCATCCCGCTCGAGAGGGCCCGCACCCGCTCCCCCGCGGCCGCGGCGAGGCCGACCCGCTCCAGCAGGGCCTCGAGCGGCCCCGCGCGGCGCCGCATTGCCGCGGCAAACTCCATGTTCTCCCGGACCGTCAGGTCCTCGTAGAGGTGCGTCCCGTGGGCCAGCAGGGCCAGGCTCTCCCGGATCCCGTCCTGCTGCGTCCGGAGATCGCACCCGGCCACCCGGCCACCTCCACGGGTCGGGGTAATCAGCGTGGCGAGGATCTTGAGCAGGGTGGTCTTGCCCGCCCCGTTCGGGCCAAAGAGGGCCAACGACTCGCCGGGGCCAAGGGTGAGGTCCACCCCCCGGACGGCCCAGGCGGCACCGTAGGCTTTCCCGATCCCGTGAAGCGCTATCCCGCCCTGCCGTGGCGCGGCGCGATCTCCGTCCTGGCCCATCTCGACTCTCAGCGCCCTCCCCCGCCCGGCGCACCGCGGACCCCACAAGCCGATCTGCTACTGCGGGAGGAGGACCTCCGTGGCGGCGCTCCGGGAACCCCCAGGGGTGGGCCCCCCGGCCACCGCGTACAGGCCGGGACCCAGCACCGCCGCCCCGAGGCCGTGCCGGGCTGTCGGCATCGGCGGGGCGATGGCCCAGGTATCCGTCGAGGGATCGTACGCCTCAACGGTTGCAAAGGTCCCGGCAGGCGCTTCCCCGCCCATGACCACGATCCGGCCCTGCCAGAGTGCGCCGGCGATGCCGCTCCGGGGCGTGGGGAGGTCCGCCCGGCGCTCCCAGCGGTCCGCCGCGGGATCGTAGGCTTCCACCACCGCCAGGTTGCGGGCATAGCTCCCCATGACGCGACCGCCAATCGCGTACAGCCGCCCCGCCGCCGCCACCGCCGCCAGATGGTCCCGCCCGGTCGGCATCGGGGCCCGCCCCTCCCAGCGGTCCGCCCGCGGATCGTAGACCGCCAGGGCCCGGCTGCCTCCGTCGGAAGCGATGCCCCCGACAGCGTAGATCTTTCCATCCAGGACCGCCGCCGCGAGGGCACCGCTGGCCATGGGCATGGAGGCCCGCCGCGTCCAGCGGTCACTCTTCGCGTCGTAGGCAAAGACGTCGGCGACGGGCGTCCAGCCGTCCCGGTAGCCCCCGAGAACGTAGAGGACGCCGTCTAGGCCCACGGCAGCCGGGTGGTGAACCGGAGCCGGCAGGGCCGCCCGCTCCCGCCACGCGTCCGCCGCCGGGTCGTACTCCTCCACCACATTCCCCCCCGCGCCGAATCCCCCGACCACATAGAGACGCCCGCCGACGGCCGCTGCCGCGACCTCGGAGCGGGAGACCCGCATCGGCGCCCGCCGCTCCCACCGCCCGGTGAGGGGGGAAGCCAGGAGAGCCGCCGGTACGAGAAGAAACAGGCTGACGACCCGAAGCCTTCGGCCGAGTCGCTGACCCATCTCAGGCCCTCCCCGGGGCGCTGAGCGCTGCCAGCGCCGCTTCCCGGTCGCTCCACGGCACGCGCCCGCGCGCCAGAATTTGATACGGCTCGTGTCCCTTCCCGGCGATGATGACCGCATCGCCCGGCTGCGCCCGGGCGCACGCCACCGCAATCGCCTCGGTCCGATCCAGGATGACGACGTGGGAGGTCCCGCCGGGGTCCACCCGCTGGGCCCCCTCCTGGATCTGCCGGGCGATGTCGGCGGCGTCCTCGCTGGCGGGGTTGTCGGTGGTGATGATCGTGTAGGCGCTGAGGCGCGCCGCCACCTCCCCCATGGCCCCCCGCTTCGTCCGGTCCCGGTCCCCCGGGCACCCGAAGACAGTGAGCAGCCGCCCGCTGACCAGACTCCGGGCGGTCCGGAGGAGCGTCTCCAGGGCCGCCGTCGTGTGCGCGAAATCAATGACTACGAGAAATGGCTGCCCCGCCTCGACCACCTCGAACCGGCCGGGGATGCCGGAGACCCCCTCCAGGCCACGCTTGATCGTCGGCGAATCAACGCCGAGTGTGAGCGCCACGCCGGTGGCGGCCAGGGCATTGTAGGCATTGTACCAGCCGGTCAGGGCAAGGGTCACCGGGAAGCTCCCGTGAGGACTCTCGATGGTCATTCGGAGTCGCCGCAGCCCCGCCACGAGGTCCCGGGCCGTCAGATCGGCTCTCTGGTTGACAGCGAAGGTCAGCGAGGGACAGGCCGTGGCGGCGAGGATCCGCCCGGCCGCCGGGTCGTCGGCGTTCACGATCGCCCGGTGATCCGGGGAGGACCCCAGGCTGGAGAAGAGGGAGGCCTTCGCCGCGAGATACTTCTCGACCCGCCCGTGCAGGTCCAGGTGATCCGAGGTGAGGTTGGTGAAGACCCCCACGTTGAAGGCGCAGGTGGCCACCCGCTTCAGCGCAAGCGCGTGCGAGGAGACCTCCATGACCACGTGGGTCACCCCCTCGGCCACGCAGTCGGCCAAAAACCGCTGGAGATCCAGCGACTCGGGAGTCGTGAAATGGGAGGGAGCCTCCTTTTCGCCGATGCGGCTCACGATGGTCCCGCTCATCGCCGCCCGGATCCCCGCCTCCCGCAGAACGGCCTCCACCAGGTAGGCGGTGGTGGTCTTCCCCTGGGTGCCGGTGATGCCGATCAGCGTGAGCCGCTCGGAGGGAGACCGGTAGAACCGACTGGAGATGAAGGCGAGGGCGTGGCGGCCATCGGGGACCTCTGCGAGGGCAAGGGAATCGGGGACGGGGCTGGCCTTCTCCACGACCACCGCCGCGGCCCCCCGCCTCAGGGCATCCGCGATGTAGCGGTGCCCGTCATCCTTGAAGCCCTGAATGCAGACGAAGCAGTACCCGTCCCGGACGTGCCGGGAGTCGTAGGCCACCCCCTGAACGGGAACGGATCCCCCCCGCCGGATGCGGACTCCCGGGCAGCCCGCGAGCAGGGTCTCCAGCGTCCACAGTTCCCGCATCCGCCGCTCCGCGCCCCCTCCGTTTCCCGCGCCTATCTCGCGCGGGCAGCGGGTGCCTCCACCGCCCACTCGACCCAGGTCTCCTGCCCGGGCTGTACCGCCACGGCCCGCTCCCTGAGACCAAGCCCGTCGTGCCACAGGAGGAGACGATAGGTCCCCGCCGGCACGCCCGCGATCCGGAAGGACCCGGCGCTGTCCGTCACGGTGGCCGGCCCCCCGGTCACCACGATTCCCGCGCGCATCCAGGGATGCCCCACGTCGCAGCGGATCCGCAGGAACCCGGCCGGCCCCACCAGGGCGCGCGTCTCCTCCCGGAAGACGGGCAGGGCGACGTGGAACCGGGTTGCCCCGCGCTCGTCAATCGCGTGGGCGGAGTGCAGGATCCGGTCGCTGTTCCGGATGGAGAGGAGCGCGCCGGGGGGGACCACCTGCACCGCCGGCGCGAAGCGACACCCGACGTTGTCGAGCGCCACCGCCGCGGGACGCGCCGGCCCCTCCAGGTCCGGGAGCAGAACCGCTGCCCCCGCCAGCCCCCCCGCCCGGTCCACCTCGAAGGCCCGGACCTCCTGTACCACGCCGCACGTGCCCCGGTCCTTCGCCACCGCCACTTCCAGCGCCTCCGGAATGCGTCCCGCGACCCGGACGTGGCCGGCGAGGCCCCCGAGCCCCTCCTCCGCCACGCCCTCGCCGCCCGGCGCCCCCACGAGCACCGCGGCCGCCAGAACGGCGCGCCCTAGAGGCGCTGCCAGAGCCATTGGGGAGTGAGGGCGATAAGGTAGGAGTTCAACACCGTGATGTAGTTGGTGTAGAGGAGCACCCCCACGATCACTAGGAAGATCCCCGCCCCCACCTCCACCGCTCGCAGGTACGTCCGGAACCGCCCGTAGAACCCCAGGAAGGCATCCATCGCCAGGGCGCTCGCGAAGAAGGGGAGTGCGAGACCCAGGGAGTAGGCCCCCAGCAGGAGGAGGCCGGTCCCGGCCGTCTCGGCTGTCCCGGCCAGAAAGAGGATCGCCCCCAGGATGGGGCCCACGCAGGGGATCCAGCCGGCGGCGAAGGCGATCCCCACCAGGGCCGAGCCCAGATAGCCGGCCGGGCGGCCGGGGAGCGGCAGGTGCCACTCCCGCATGAGAGCCGGGATCTTGAAGAGGCCGGTCACGTACAGGCCGAAGAGGACGATGAGGATCCCGCCCCCCATCCGGATCCACTCCTTGGATTCGGCGAAAAACTGCCCCAGGAGGCCGAAGGAGGCCCCCAGGGCCATGAACACCAGGGAGAAGCCGGCGATGAAACAGGCGGCGTTGAGGAGCAGCACCCGGCGAGTCCGGGCCTCCCGCTGCTGGGCCTTCAGATCGCTGAAGGACACCCCGGCCAGGTACGAGAGGTACGAGGGGACCAGCGGCAGGACGCACGGCGAGAGAAAGGAAAGGAGCCCTGCGCCGAGTGCCACGAGGAAGGAGAGGTTCTGTGCCGCCGCCACCGCGGACTCCTAGCGAGCCCCGAGGGCCCGGATGAGCCGCTTCGCCTCCGCGCTGTCCCACTCCCGGCCGCCGACGGCCCGGCCCACCACCATCCCGTGGCGGTCCAGCAGGAACGTCATCGGCAGCGTGAAGGCCCGGTACAGCCGGCTCACCTGACCCTCCTCGTCCAGGAGGATCGGGAAGGTCAGGCCCAGTTCCTTGACGAAGGGTTCCACCTGCTCGGCGGTCTCGAGGAAATTGACCGCCAGGATGGTGAATCCGTCCTTTTTCATCTCCTGGTAGATCCGCTCCATGCCCGGCATCTCCGCCCGGCACGGGGCACACCAGGTCGCCCAGAAATTGATCAGGATCACCTGCCCTCTGAACTCGGTCAGGCGCCGGGCTTTTGCCGAGAGGTCAGGGAGGGTGAAGTCGGGGGCCTGGGCTTCCTTGACCGGGCGCAGGATGCCCATGGAGTCGAGGAGAGGGCCGAGGTCCGGCGCCGCCGCCTGGGCGGCCCTTCCGGCGGAGAGCCAGGCCAGCGCAAGCAGGCCCACGAAGATCATCCGACAGCGCATCATAGAGCCGCATTCTAACATAGGCCCTCACGAGGCGTCATGGCGCGCGAGGATGCAGGAGAAGGGCGAGACGCGTGGCGGATGCGAAGGAATGCAGCGCTGACGCGCCCGGAAGGACGGACAAGCCTCAGGGACCGCGCCGCCCGAGGAGGCGGCCCAGGCGACCCAAGAGCCCTCGGGTCCGGGGCAGGACGACGCAGCCGGCGATCGTCCGCGAGAGGTCCTCGGGCCGCAGGCTCCCCACGCGGTAGCGGACCCGGACCTCGCCGGTCCGCTCCGAGGCCTCCACCTCCAGGACCCCCGGCCGCCCTGACAGGGCGGCGCGCACGTTCCCCGCTCAGAGGCCGCAGAGGAACCCGGTCACGGCGAAGCGGGCCTCCCGCTCCCCCGCCTCTGCCGGAGCATCTCCGACGAGTCGGACTGTGACCCCGGCCAGCAGGTTGCGCCACTGGATCATAAGGGGCGCCGAACACTGAGGGCATCCGGGGACGGTAGCCGCGGCAGCCGCGCTCTCTCCGATCTCCACTTTGACAGGTTCACGCTAGTCGAGGAGGGACTCGCCGGCCACCAGATCCTCGATAGCCAGCGTGTTCAGGAGGTACTTGCGGAGCCGATGGGTGAGCACGTCGTCCTTCGTGCCTGCCGCGTCGAACACCACGCCGTACTGCCGCCGCGCAGCCTGGCGGCTGACCAGCCCCGCCGCCACATCCTCCTCCACCCGCATGATCGAGCGGCGGAATGGGATCCCCCAGCCTCCCCCGCCCGGACTCTCCAGCGTGACCCGGTCGCCCGCTTCCAGCGAAAGGGTGACGGTCGCGGGACCCTCCCAGGTCTGCTCCCCCCGGCTCGGCGTCACGAGGAGCAACCGCCCCGCCGCGCCGCGCAGCCCACCTCTGAGCCCTCGAGCGGGCCCCGCGATGATGGCGCGGACCTCGGCCCTCCCCTCGGTGAGCGCGAGCGAGAGCACCGCCCCCGCGCCCCCCCGATACTGGCCTGGTCCCGCCGAGTCCTCCCGGAGGGCGGACCGGAGGAAGGACACCGGGAACTCCTCCTCCATCTCCTCCAGGGGGCGGAGCGTGCCCGGGTCCACGAGCGGCGTCGTGTGGTGCAGCCCATCCCCCCAGACCGCGGCGCCCGCCCCGCCACCCAGAAGGAGGCGGGCGGCGTAGCAGCTCCCGTCATCCCGTTCCCCCTGAAGGTCGAGTTGGCTGAGCGCCGGCGGTCCGGGCGCGTGGGCCAGGTGCGGGAAGACATCGGCAAAGGCGGCGACCGCAGC
>CAZRDA010000018.1:8331-13809 GCA_964598715.1 uncultured bacterium
GTCCGGGCGCGTGGGCCAGGTGCGGGAAGACATCGGCAAAGGCGGCGACCGCAGCATCGGCAATCGCCTGGGCCGTGAGGAACCGGCCGGCGGCGGCCGGAAGAGGCTCCCCTGGCGGCAGCGGATCCGCGGGAAGGCGGATCTCCCAGTCTGTCTCCCACCCGCCGACGCTGAGAAGGGCGGGCACCTCGGGGTGGAAGACGTCTCTCACCGCGAGGCGCAGCGCGGCAAGGGCCAGGGGCCGGGGGACCGGAGGGAGCCCAGCCCCCGCGAGGCCGCTGGCGTCCAGGACGACGCGACCGCCCTCACGGTAGGCCACGACGGGGAGGGGGAGCGGATCCTCCGGCGGCCCCTCCGGGAGGCGAGCGAGGAGGCGCGCAAGACCCTCCTCGCAGGCGACCCGGAGCGCATCGAAGGCCGCGAGGCAGGCTTCCGGGCCGTACCGCGCGCACAGGGCCGCGACCCCCTCCTCTCCCACAGCCAGGACGCGGGCGACGAGGTCCACCTCCTCCGCGAGGGCTCCATCGAGCCCGAGGTTCTCCCCCAGAACCGCCAGCAGCTCCGGTACCGGCCTGCCCGCTACCCGGATCCTCACCCAGGGGATGACGGTCCCCTCGTGCCGCAGCGCCGGCGCGAGCCGGACACCGCCCCGGGAGATGGTCGGGTACGATCCCGCCATCCCGAGAAGGCCGATCAGCGTCCCGCCAGCGAAGACGGGGGCAAAGAAGCAGACGTCATCGAGACCCCCGCCGCCCGCCCGCGGGTCGTTCCCCAGATACACATCCCCTGTCCCGAGGGCCCGCCCAGTCCCGCCCACGACGCGCAGGAGGTCCCCCGCAGCGTTGCTGGCCACCTCGGCCAGGAAGGGCTGCGAGCCCCGCCCGCTGCCCAGCATCTCCCCGCGCCGAAGGCCGTAGAGCCCGCAGGAGAACCAGCGGAGCCTGGCAACGGCGCGAGAGCAGGAGGCCCGGCACCAGAGATCCTCCATCCGGCTCAGGACCTGGGCCAGCCCCTCGCGGACCGCAGCCACGCTGCCGACACCAAGCCTCACGCTAGACCTCCAGGGTGAGCGTCCCCCACCGATCCACCCCCGCACGCGCATCCGGCGGGACCAGCACCGTTGCCCCCGGGACTTCAATGAGGGCGGGGCCGCGGATTTCATCCTGGATCGCCTCTGCGGGGATGACGGGGGCGGTGACCGCCCTCCCTCCGATCCGGACCGCCCGCGGAGGCGACGCCGGCCTGCCCGCCGCGCGCTCCCGCGCAACCGCCAGGGTCGTCGCCAGCCCGGCCTTCAGATCGGGCGGATCGTGGGCATCCTCGGTCCGGACCAGGAGTGAGGTCAGGACCAGGTCCGCAAGATCGGCCGGCCCCCCCGGACGACCGGCCACCTGCGTTCGGTAGGCGGAGGTGAGATGCGCGACCGTCGCACGCTGGGGGAAGGGGACCGTCACTACCTCCTCCGCCGGGTTGCGGCCCGCCCGGAGCGCTGCGACCAGAGATGCCCGGCGGGCCGTCTCCGCCTCCGGGCAGGCCCGCAGGATCCGGGCCCGCAGGCCCTCGTCGGTGAGGGCAGCCAGCGGGAGGCCGCAGGGAACGTGGACCGTCCGCCCCGGGGGGGTGAGCAGACATCCCAGAGCAGAGAACCCGGCTGCCAGGTAGGGGACCAGGACCCGGCGGACGCCGAGCGCGGAGGCCACGGCAGCAGCGTGCAGCGGGCCGGCGCCGCCGAAAGCCACCAGGCTGACCTCCGCCGGGCTGAGCCCTTTCAGCGCGAGCGTGCGCCTGACGAACCCTGCCATCTTCTCCTCGGCCACCTGGAGGACCACCTCCGCCGCCTCCTCCACGCTCCCGCCCGTCGTGGGGCAGATCTCGCTGAGGAAGGCCCGGTGGGCCGCTGCCCGGTCCAGGGGGGTCTCCGCCATCGTGAGGGTCTCCCGCGGAAGGCGCCCGAGCAGGAGGTTGGCGTCGGTCACCGTTGGCCTCCGGCCGCCGCGACCGAAGCAGGCGGGTCCCGGGATCGCCCCGGCGCTCTCCGGCCCGACCTCCAGGAGGCCCCCCTCGTCAATCCAAGCCAGGCTCCCCCCACCGGCGGCAGCCGAGGAGACCTCAACGGCCGGCAGCGCCACCCGCAGGCCGAACTCGAGGTCACGCTCGGCCGCCAACTCCGGCGTTGCGCGCCGGATGACGGCGACGTCGAACGAGGTCCCGCCCATGTCGCAGGAGACGAGCGCAGGGGACCCCGTGAGGCCGGCCAGCGCAGCGGCCGCGGTCACCCCGGCGGCCGGCCCGGAGAAGAGCGTGAGTAGCGGCCGCCCCGCGACGGCCTCGGGCGGAACGCTCCCCGCCGCCGAGTGGATGAACCGAAGCCCCGGACGCGCGGCCTGACCCTCCAGGCCAGCCACCAGGTTTCGGACGTAGCGGTCAAGCAGCGGATGCAGGTAGGCGCTCAGGATGGCGGTGCAGGCCCGCGTGAACTCGCCGGTGGCAGCGGTGAGGGCCGAGCCGGTGACCGTGTGGAGGTTCGGCCAGCCGCGCCGCAGCCGGGCCACCGCCTCCTCTTCGTGGACGCCATTCCGGTGGGCGTTGAGGAAGGCCACGGCAATCGCCTCGACGCCCGCCTCGAGGAGCACCCGGCCCTCCCGCTCCACCGCCTCCCCGTCCAGGGGGATGAGAACGGCGCCGGATGCGCTGATGCGCTCGGCCACCTCCCGGCGCAGCGCCCGCGGGACGAGCGGCAGCGAGGCCCCCTGCCACCCGAACGGTCTCCGCCGGCCCCCGTCCCTGAGCTCGAGGAGGTCCCGGAACCCGGCGGTCGTGAGGAGGCCCACCCGCGCCCCCTTCCGCTCGAGGAGGGCATTCGTCGCCACGGTCGTGCCGTGAGCAACCTCGGCGACCGCCGCCCCGTGCGGGAGGGTCCTGGCCAGGGCCTCGAGGATGCCGGCCGCGATGTCGGTGGGGGTGGTGGGGACCTTCCCGAGGGCGAAGCGCCCGGTCCCCGCGTCCCAGCAGACCAAGTCGGTGAAGGTGCCGCCCACATCCAGGCCGACGCGAACTTCCCCGGGCATCTGCCCCCTCACACCTCCACCTCGCCTCGGGCCGGGCCGGCCCCCTGCCCTCCCGGACGGGAGCCGCAGCCGGCCCGACCGCCGGGCGCGGGTAACATCCGCGGGGCGGCCAGGCCTACCAGTTCTGGCGGGCGAAGGCGAAGAGCGTGACGATCCGGTCCGTGGTCCCCCGCAGTCGGTAGGAGAGAGTCTTGCAGAAGACGAGCAGGAGCTGGCAGGCCAGCGCCTCGTCCTTGAGCAGGTCGAGGAACGCGCTCTTCCGGATGACGAGGAGCCGGCACTCGCTGTGGGCGATGGCCGTGGCGGAGCGGGGCGAATCATCCAGGAGGGCCATCTCGCCGAAGTGCCCCCCTTCCTCGAGGAAGGCCATCGCCTCCTCCCCCACGCTCGGGATCAGCTTGCTAATCCGGATCGTCCCCTGCCTGACCGCGTAGAGGGCATTCCCCGTCTCGCCCTCCCGGAAGATGACTGTCCCCTGCGGGTACACCTTCTCCTCGCAGATGGCAGCGACGCGAGTCACCTCGGTGTCCCGACACTCCTTGAAGAGGGAGATCTGCCGGAGGAACTTAGCGGTGTCCATCCTCTCCTCCCTGGCCGGCCGGTCCCTTACCGGACGGCCTCCGCTCCGAAGACCCTCCCGCCGGGTTCCGGGCCCAGGCGAAGATGTGTCCCCGGGTGAGATAGGCGACCACGCACAGGACCGCCGTGGCCGTCAGAATAATCACCCCCTGCAGATACTCCCGGCCCCCCACCCGGTCCCCCTGGAGCGAGAGCAGGTAGGTCCCGGGCATCCTCCCGAGCGCGCAGATCAGGAGGAACGGCAGGAAGCGCATCGGGCTCACCCCCAGCAGATAGGAAAGGTAATCCTTGGGGAAGCCCGGGATGAGGAACAGCACGAAGGCCACCAGGAGACCCCGGGTCTCGGCGAGGAACGCGAGGCGCTCGTACGACTCCGGCTTCACCATCCGGCGGACGAACGGCTGCCCGAGCCAGTGCCCGAGACCGAAGGCCGCGACAGATCCCAGCGTCAGGCCGATCTGCGAGTAGATGAACCCCCGGAGAACCCCGAAGATGTACCCACCCAGGAACCCCGTCAGCTCTCCCGGGATGGGAGCCGCCACCACCTGGGCAGCCTGAATGATAATAAAAATGACGGGGGCGAAGCCCTTCTGCTCCTCCAGAACGCGGCGTAACGCCTCCCGGTTCGTCGCCAGGCGACCGAGCTCGCGCAGCGGTTCGGGCCAGTCGGCCCCCCGGAGTTGGAGGTAGGCGAGGGCCAGGGCGACGGCCAGCGCGGCCGCGCCGCCCCCCCAGATCGCCCAGCGCCTCATCCGGCGGCACCCTGGGAGACGGCGGTGAGGTCCCGGAGGGCCTCCGGCGCGGTGGGAATGAGGCGGCAGGCCATGTAGCGGGCGAAAGGGGCGTGACAGGCCTCCGCCACGGCCCAGAGGGGCGGCGTCCAGCCCGTGAGCGCACGCAGCGAGGTCATGCGCACCCCATCCAGGCCGCAGGGGACAATGGCCGAGAAGGCATCGAGGTCCGTGGAGACGTTCAGGGCGGCGCCGTGCCAGCTGATCCATCGGCTCACGTGGATCCCGATGGAGGCGAGCTTCGCCTCGCCCACCCACACCCCCGTGAGGCCGGGGCGGGCCGCGGCCACGACCCCGAAGGGCGCCACGGCCTCGACCAAGACCCGCTCCAGGGCCCGGAGGAAGGCGTGCAAGTCGCGTCCCAGGCGGCCGAGGTCGAGGATGGGGTAGAGCATCACCTGGCCGGGGCCGTGGTACGTCACGTCGCCGCCCCGCTCCACCTCGACCAGGCCGATCCCCCGGGCGGCCAACTCCTCCCGCGTGAGCAGGACGTGCTCGGAGTGGGCGCCCCGCCCGATGGTGATGACCGGCTCATGCTCGCAGGTCAGGAGCAGGTCGGGGACCTCGCCCCGCTGCCGGGCAGCCCCCAGGACCCGCATCAGCGCGAGCGCATCGGCGTAGGGGACGCGCCCAAGATCGGCTGTCAGGCACTCCACGGGCATCGGCTCGTGTCTCTCCGGCTCAGATGTGAATGGCGCGCCCGAGAGCGGCCAGCGCCGCCTCCCCCACCGCCTCCGACAGGGTCGGGTGGGAGTGAATGGTGGCCGCGATCTCCTCGGGCGTGGCCTCGAGCGCCATCGCGAGGCCGGCCTCAGCAATCAGTTCCGTTGCCCCCGACCCCACGATGTGGACCCCCAGGATCTCCCCCGTCTCGGCATCCGCCAGGAGCTTGACCAGCCCTTCGGTCTCCCCCATGGCCTGGGCCTTCCCGCTGGCGGTGAAGGGGAATTTCCCCACCTTGACCTTCCGGCCCGCCTCCTGCGCCTTCGCCTCTGTGAGGCCGATGCTCGCCACCTGCGGCTGGCAGTAGGTGCAGGAGG
>CAZRDA010000019.1:0-13729 GCA_964598715.1 uncultured bacterium
GCGTGTAGGAGAGGGGGGTGACGTCCACGATCTTGGCCCGGAAGATGTCGGCGATCCGCAGGACCTCGGCGCGGGTCACCGGGGCGGCGCTCACCCGCAGCAGGAGCATCTCCCGGCTCACGTGCTCCTCGTCGGTGAGATCAATGACCTTGATGACGTCAATCAGCTTGTGGAGATGCTTGACCACCTGCTCCACAACCGCCTGGGTGGCCCGGACCACGATCGTCATCCGGGAGACGCTGGGGTCGAGCGTCTCCCCGACCGACAGGCTGTCAATGTTGTAGCCCCGGCCGGAGATAAGGCCGGAGACCCGGCTCAGGACCCCGAAGCGGTTCTCCACCAGGATCGTGATCGTGTGGCTGCGCGTCTCAGTCGGATCGAGCGCCATGCGCGTCCTCAGGTCTTGTCGCCCGAGGGCCTGTCCAGGAGCATGTCCCTGACCGCCCCCCCGCCCGGGACCATGGGGAAGCAGGCCTCCTCCGGGTCCACCACGAACTCCATCAGGACCGGCCCGGGGTGGGCGAGCGCCTGCTCCCAGGTTGCGGTCACGTCAGGCGGTGTCACGGCCCGCAGGCCCCGGATCCCGAATGCTTCGGCAACTTTCACGTAGTCCGGCCGGACGGGGAAGTCCGCGCCGATGAAGCGGCGGCCGTAGAACAGGTCCTGCCACTGGCGGACCAGGCCGTGGCCCCGGTTGTTCAGGATGGCAATCTTGAGGGGGAGATTCTCCTCCACCACGGTAGAGAGTTCCCGCATGTGCGTCTGGAAGGAACCGTCGCCGAGCAGGGCGATGACCAGGGTGTCGGGCCGCGCCACGGCCGCCCCGATCGCTGCCGGAAGGCCGTACCCCACCGTCCCCAGGCCGCCGGAGGTGAGCCAGTGCCTGGGCTTCTTGATGGTGAAGTACTGGCCGGCCCACATCTGATGCTGGCCGACGTCGGTCGCCACGATCGGGTCCAGGTGAGCGGTGAGACGCGAGGCCTCCTGGATCACGTACTGGGGCTTGATCACCGCATCGCTCCAGTCGTACCTCAGGGGGTGCTGCGCCTTCCAGGCCCGGATCTGCTCCCACCAGGCCTCCCGGCTCTCCTTCCAGGCGCCGTCATCCAGTTGCCGGACCTCCTTGTTGAGCCGGACGAGGACGTGCTTCGCGTCCCCCACGATGGGGACCTCCGCGCGGAAGTTCCTCCCGATGCTGGACGGGTCAATGTCAATGTGAATGACCTTGGCCTCGGGGCACCACGCATCCGGTCTCCCGGTCACGCGCTCATCAAAGCGGCAGCCGATGGCGATCAATAGGTCGGCGCGGAGGACGGCGGTGTTCGTGTACCAGGCCCCGTACATTCCCAGCATGCCCAGGCAGAGCGGGTGGTCCCCCGGAAAGCCCCCAATCCCCATCAGGGTCGTGGTGACCGGAATCTGGACCTGCTCCGCCAGTCCCCTGAGCTCCGGAGCCGCGTCGGCGCTGATCACTCCGCCCCCCACGCAGAGGACGGGCCGGCTGGCCTTGAGGATCGCCTGGGCCGCCTTCTTGATCTGCCCCGAGTGCCCCTCCACCGTCGGGTTGTAGGAGCGGAGAAAGATTTTCTCGGGATAGATGAAGTCCGCCTGCTTGACCAGAATGTCCTGGGGTAGATCCACGTGGACCGGCCCCGGCCGCCCGCTCCGGGCGATGTGGCAGGCCTCCTTGATGGTCGCGGCCAACTCCTTGGCGTCCTTGACCAAGTAGTTGTGCTTGGTGCAGGACCGGCAGATGCCGACGTTGTCCGCTTCCTGGAAGGCATCGTTGCCGATGAGGTGCGTGGGGACCTGTCCGGTGAATGCGACGATCGGGATCGAGTCCATGTGGGCGTCGGCCAGCGCCGTCACCAGGTTCGTAGAGGCCGGGCCCGAACTGACCAGGCAGACCCCGATTTTCCCAGTGCTCCTGGCGTACCCGCCGGCGGCATGCCCCGCAGCCGCCTCCTGGCGGACGAGGACATGCCGCAATTCCCGCCGATGCAGGTAGTCGTAGAGGGCGTCGTAGACGGGAAGGACCGCCTCCCCCGGCAGGCCGAAGATCACCTCGACCCCTTCTCGCTTGAGGCTCTCGCAGAGGATTTGGGCCCCGGTCATCATCACCCAGCACCTTCCTGGCAAAAGGCCCCGCTATCGCCCCTGACGGCCGGCGTCTTCCCCCCCGGATGTCCCCCCTGTCGGGCCGCCTGGCTGGCCGGGCAGGCTTTAGGAAATTTGTGAACTTTATTAACTAGCAGCCTGAGCCGTAAATGTCAATAGAAATTTGGACTTACGCCTGCCGGAGTGGGCCACGGAGCCGTGTCCGAAGCGCCCCGAGGAGGTGGTGGGCCTCCTCGACCTTGAGGAGGGCGCTAGCAATGAGGAAGACGACCGCGCCCAGCAGGACCGCTCCACCGACGGAGGCCGCCTTGGAGAAAAATCCGACGAGTCCCAGGAAATCCAGGCGGTTAAGGAGCAGCGCCAGGAGCCCTCCCATCAGGGTCGCGGCGGCACCCACCTTCCCCAGGAAGAGCCCGAGTCCGCCCTCCCAGAGGCTCCCGATCCGCCGGGAAAGCCCCCGCAGCAGCAGTGCGCTGTAGAGCGCCGATGTGAGGGCGGTGGAGAGGGCGAGCCCCACCGCCCCGAGCGGGCCCATCAGGAGGAGGCTCAGCAGGACCCCGACCGTCATGGCGACGGCGGCCGCCCGGACCGGGCTCGCCGTGTCCTGAAAGGAGTAGAAGGCGGGCGCCAGGATCCGGTTGCCCACGTAGCAGGCAAGCCCGACCGCGTAGGCCAAGAGGACATTGGCCGTGGCGAAGGTCGCCTCCCGGCCGAAGGCTCCCCCTTCGAAGAGGCGGACGATCGGGACCCGCAGAACGATGAGGCCGATCATGGCCGGGAGAGTCAGGTAGAGGGCTCCTCGCAGGGCCCTGAGGAGCGTGGCGCGGACCTCGACCCCGGCATTCCGGGCGGCGGCCGCCGCCATCGTGGGGAAGGCCGCGGTGGCCACGGCAACCCCGACCACGCCGATAGGCAGATGGATGAGCCGGAAGGCATAGTACAGGTGGGAGGGCGCTCCCTCCTCGAGGAACGACGCCAGCAGGGTGGTGACAAAGAGGCTCACCTGGGTGATGGCCAACCCGGCGGTGGCCGGCCCCATCAGGCGCACCATCCGGCCAAGCGCCGCTCGCGCGCCCGGCGCGGCCGCCTCCGTCAGGCGGAGCCCGCGCGCCCTGGCCACCGGCCACTGGAGGAGGAGCTGGAGGACGCCCCCGATCAACACCCCGTACGCGAGGGCCAGGACCGGCTCCGCGAGGCCGGGGGCAAGCCCCAGGACGGCCCCGATCATGGCCAGATTCAGGAGGGCCGGGGAGAGGGCCGGGGTGAGGAAGTGCCCCAGCGAATTCAGCAGGCCCATGAGGAGCGCCCCGAGGCCGACGAAGAGGAGGTAGGGGAACAGCCAGCGGGTGAGCGTCACGGTCAACTCGAATTTCCCGGGGATCGCGCGGAACCCGGGGGCGATGACCGCAACCAGGTAGGGGGCCAGGAGGATCCCGGCGAGCACGACCAGGCAGGAGATGAGAGCGAGGGAGCGGCAGGCGGCCGCTGCCATCCGGAACGCGGCGGGCCGTCCCTCCCGCGCCACGACTTCGTGATAGACCGGGATGAAGGCGGCGGAAAGTGCCCCCTCCCCCAGGAGCTCCCGGAGCGCGTTCGGAATGCGGAACGCGACAAAGAACGCGTCGGCGGCGGCCGAGGCGCCGAAGGCCCGGGCGATCACCATGTCCCGGAGGAATCCCAGGAGACGGCTGACGGCGGTCGCCCCGCCGACCACCGAGGCGGCGCGGGCGATGCGCGGGGAAGAGCCGGCTGGCATGGGGGGTCTGCACTTCTCGCTTGACAGGGGCCGGCTCACCTCAGTATAGAGTCGCTCCGGGCCGGCAGAGAGCCGGCCGGGACAGGAGACGACCCACGATGCCGAACACTGCCTCCGCGCAGAAGCGCCTCCGCCAGAGCGCGCGCCGCACGGCGCGCAACCGGGCCGCCAAGAGCGCGCTCCGCACCAAGATCCGGAAGGTCCGCCAGGCCCTCGAACAGGGGAACCTGGACGCGGCGCGCGCCGCGCTGGCGGCCGCCATCCCCACCATTGACAGGACCGCCTCCAAGGGGATCATCCACCGGCGGTCGGCGGCCCGCTACAAGTCCCGCCTGATGCGCCAGGTTGCCCAGGCCGCGGCTCGGCCCGCCTCCGCCTAACGGCACAGGTCCAGGGTGGCGAGGTCCAGGCTGAGCGCCGCGTCTCGCCGCCCCCCCTTGAGTTCAGCGTCGAGCAGGGCCAGGCGCTTGAGCCCCGCCTCGAGCCACGCCGGACTGGCCTGACGCGCCTGGGCTTCGAGGCGCGGCCCGAGGAATGCCAGCAGGCCGAGCGCCCGGGCGAGGTCCGCTCCCCGCTTCCCCGCCGCCAGATGCTCCTGCGCCCGGAGGACCAGGCGCAGTTGCCGCGCCAGCATTCCCAGGAGCGCGAGGGGGGACTCTCCGAGCGCGAGCAGTCGCCGGCTCAGGTGCAGCGCTCCCTCAAGGTCGCGCGAGGCGACCGCATCGGCCAACTCGAAGATCCGGCGGGTCCGCTCTTCCCCCACGAGCGCCTCCACGGTCGCGACCTCGATCTGCTCTTCCTCTCCAAGGAAGAGAGCGAGTTTTTCTATCTCGGCGGCCAGGCGCTGGGCCTCCGGCCCGAGCAGGCTCACGAGGAGGTTGGCCGCCTCCGGCGTCACGCGCTTGCCCAGCCGGCGGGCTTCCTCCCGGAGCCAGGTCCGCGCCTCCCCTTCCCGCAGGGGGGCGAAGGGGAGCGCGGCGGTGCCGGGGACCCGCTCCGCGAAGCGCTTCGGGGGACCGTCGAGCCGCTCCCGCTCCGTGGTCAGGAGCAGGATGAGGCACGTGCTCTCGGGCGGGGGCTGGAGCGCCGCCTCCAGGTCCGACCAGGCGGAGGAAGAAAGCCGCTCTGCCCCGCGGACCAGGACCACCCGCCGCGGGGCGAACGCGGGAAGCGTGTGGCAGCGCGCCGCCAGGTCGGCCGGGTCCGCCGCATCCCCGTAAAGAACCTCCAGGTTGAGATCCCGCAGACCCGGGGGGAGAAGCCGGGTGAGCAGACTCTGGACAAAGCGCTCCTTCAGGAGCGTTTCGGTCCCGTACAGCACATACACGGGGGCCGCCTGCCCCCGGTCAATCCGCGCGCGCTCCGCCTGGTGCCGCATGATTGTTCTAGAAGCCTTCTAGCAGGAGGATGACTGCCCGCTTCGCCGCCTCCCCCACCGCTCGCCGGATGCCTTCTTCCTCGGCTGCCCGCGTCCCCGTGACGCCGACCGGGGCCGAGTAGTCGGCCTCCCCGGTGACCGTCTCCTTCAGGAGAATGCCGGTCCCGGCCTTCTCCCGGAGGGTGACCTCCAGGGTCAGCACGACCCGGAAGCGGCGGGCCACGTCCCCCGGGTCGAAGGCGGCCGGCTCGCTGGCCAGGCTGACCACGCGGCTTTCCAGGGTGGCCTGCGCCTGCTCCGGCTCCACCAGGCGGAGCCGGCCGTCCTCGGCGAGGCGGGCCGCCAGGGCGCTGAGGAGGGCCGGACGGAGGTCCGCCCGGGACGTCACCTCGTCGCGAGCCGTCAGGGTGATGCGCTCGAGGTCGAAGGCGAGCGGTCCGCCGCCGAGGTAGCCGCACCCGGTGAAGAGCAGGAGGGCAATCCCGAAGCCCGGCCGGCCCCACCCGAGGTGACCGCCCATTCTGCCCTGCCGATCCGGGGTTGGCCGCTTACCCCACAACGATGTTGACCAGCTTCTTGGGGACGGTGACGATCCTTCTGACCGGCTTGCCCTCGAGCCAGCGGCAGGTCTGCGGGTCGGCCAGCGCGGCCTGGCGCATCTGCTCCTCGGAGGCCCCGGCGGGCAGGATGAGGCGACTCCGCAGCCGCCCGTTCACCTGGACCACGACCAGGATCTCGTCCGCCTGGGCGATCTTCGGGTCGTAGGTCGGCCAAGGCTGCGCGAAGATGCTCTCCCGGTGACCGGTCATGGCCCAGAGCTCCTCCGAGAGATGCGGGGCGAAGGGGGCCAGGAGGGTGAGGAGGGTCTCCACAGCCTCCCGCAGGGCGGCCAGGCGCGCCCCGCGCGCAAGAGCCTCCGCGCGGAACTTGCCGATGGCGTGCTGGAGTTCCATCAGGCCGGCGATGGCAGTGTTGAACTGGAAGGAGCGGTCCATGTCCCCCGTGACCCGCTTGATGGTCCGGTGGGTGAGGCGGCGCAGGTCGCGGGCGTCCTCGGCGGCGGCCGCCGATGGTGCGGCGCCCTCCGCGGCCTGGGCCAGGGTGTCCTGGTGCTCCTCCACGAGGCGGTACACCCGGTTCAGGAACCGGAAGGCCCCCTCCACCCCCTGGTCGGACCATTCTAGGTCCTTCTCAGGCGGGGACGCAAAGAGAGAGAAGAGGCGGGCGGTATCGGCGCCGTATTTCTCCAGGAGGTCATCGGGGTCCACCACGTTCTTCTTCGACTTGGACATCTTCTCCGTCCGGCCCACCTCGACCGGGCGGCCGCACTTCAGGCACCGGAGCTTTCCGTCCACCTCCTCGGGCAACAGCCAGTCGTGCTCGGGGCAGCGGTAGGTCTCCTTGCAGACCATCCCCTGCGTCAGGAGGTTCAGAAATGGCTCCCCCACCTGGAGCAGCCCCAGGTCCCGGATCACCTTCGTGAAGAAGCGGGCGTACAGGAGGTGTAGGACGGCGTGCTCGATCCCCCCGATGTACTGGTCCACCGCCATCCAGTAGTTCGCCTTCGCGGGGTCGTGAGGGAGGCGGTTCTCCTTCGGGCTGGTGAACCGGAGGAAGTACCAGGAGGAGTCCACGAACGTGTCCATAGTGTCCGTCTCCCGCCGGGCGGGCTTGCCGCACCTGGGGCAGGAGACGTTGACGAACGCGGGCACCCGCGCGAGCGGTGAGCCTCCCATGAAGGTGATCTGGACATCCTCCGGGAGGAGGACCGGGAGGTTCCCCTCGGGGACCGGGACGACGCCGCAGCCCTCGCAGTAGATGATGGGGATCGGGGTCCCCCAGTACCGCTGCCGGGAGATGAGCCAGTCCCGGATCCGGTAGTTGACCTGCCGCTTCCCGATCCCCCGGCGCTCCAGGTCCTCGACGACCCGCTCCCTCCCCGGCTCGCTCGCGAGCCCGCTGAACGGGCCGGAGTTCACCATGGTCCCTTCGCGGGCGTAGGCCTCCCGCATGGTGCCGGCATCCAAGGCTTCGCCGGGGGGTTGGATGACCACCCGGATCGGCAGGCGGTACTGGGTGGCGAACTCGAAGTCCCGCTGGTCGTGGGCCGGCACGGCCATGATGGCGCCGGTCCCATACTCTAGGAGGACGAAGTTGGCGGTCCAGATGGGGATGCGCTCGCGGGTCATCGGGTTAATCGCGTGGGCCCCCGTGAAGACGCCTTCCTTCTCGGCCTCGACTCGGCGCCGCGCGGCCGTGCTCTGCCGCTTCATGCCTTCCACGAAGGCGGCCACCGCCCCTTCCTCCGGGGTTCCCCGGCCGAGTTCGAGGGTCAGGGGGTGCTCCGGCGCGAGCACCATGAACGTCGCCCCGTAGAGCGTGTCCTGGCGCGTAGTGAAGATCGTCAGGGACTCCGGCCGGTCGGCCAGGGGGAACTGGACTTCGGCCCCGATGCTCTCCCCGATCCAGTTCCGCTGCATCACCTTCACGCGCTCCGGCCAGCCGGAGAGGCGGTCCAGGTCCTTGAGGAGCTCCTCCACGTAGGCGGTGATCCTCAGGAACCACTGCTCCAGCTCCTTCTGGATGACGCGCGTCTCGGTGTGGCGCCAGCAGACCCCGCCTTCCGCCTGTTCGTTGGAAAGGACCGACTGGCAGGGCTCGCACCAGTTGACCGGGGCCCGCTTCCGGTAGGCCAGGCCCCGCTCGTACATCTTCAGGAAGAACCACTGGTTCCAGCGGTAGTACTCGGGGGAGGAGCAGGTCACCTCCCGCCGCCAGTCGTAGGAGAAGCCCATCCTCTTCAGTTGGACCTTCATGTAGGCGATGTTGTCGTAAGTCCACTTGGCGGGGTGCACCCCGTGCTCCAGGGCGGCGTTCTCGGCCGGGAAGCCGAAGGCGTCCCACCCCATCGGGTGCAGGACGTTGTAGCCGCGCATGGTGAGGTATCGGGCCACGACGTCCGCGATCGAGTAGTTGCGGACGTGGCCCATGTGGATTTTCCCGGAGGGGTAGGGGTACATCTCGAGGCAGTAGTACTTGGGCCGGGGGCCTCTCTCCTCCACGTGGAAGGCCCCGGTCTCCTCCCAGGCCCGCTGCCACTTTGTCTCGATCGCCTTGAAGTCGTAGCCGCGTGCCATGCGCTTTCCTCGCTCACGCGCAAAAACGCTCATTTCTTAGCACGAAGGCCCGTCGTGTTCAAGCCGGATCGCGGGCTCGCCCCTCGTAATGGACCTTTTCCAGGCAAAGAGCGTGGGGGGGGGCCGTCGGGCCGGCCCGGGCCCGGTCCCTGCTGGCCAGGATGGTCGCCATCGCCTCGGGGGAGCGTCTTGCCCGCCCCACCTCCAGGAGGGTCCCCACGATGCTGCGGACCATGTGCTGGAGAAATGCCTCCGCCGAGATGAGGAAGTGCCAGAAAGGGGGCTCCTCCAGGAAGCGGGCCTCCCAGACCGTGCGGACCGCATGGGGAGCCTCGCAGGAGGAGGATCGGAAGGCGGAGAAATCATGCCGGCCGACGAGGGCCTCCGCGGCCTTCGCCATGGCCGGCACGTCGAGGGGCGAGGCCACGTGCAGGCTCCAGTGCCGGTGCAGGGGGGAGGGGTCGGCCCGGACCAGGAGAGAATAGCGGTACGTTTTCCCCGTAGCGCTCCGGCGGGCATCAAAGGTCGGGGGAACCTCCGCGACTTCGCGGATGACGATATCCCGGGGGACGAGCGCGTTCAGGGCCCGCCGGAAGGTCGCGCAGGGGTGCGGGCTCTCGGTCTTGAAGTTGGCCACCTGCCCCACGGCGTGCACCCCGGCATCCGTCCGGGCCGCCCCTCTCACCTTGACCGGGGCTTCCGTCAAGCGCGTGAGGGCCGCCTCGAGCATCCCCTGCACCGTCGGGCGGTTCGGCTGCACCTGCCAGCCGGCGTACCCGCTCCCGTCGTATTCGAGCAGCAGGCGGAGGTTGCGCATCGGCGTCCACCAGAAGAGAAAAGCAGGGCCGAAGCCCTGCTCTCGCCCCCCGTCCCGCGGTCGGGGCGGCCTACCGGATGAGGAGTTCCGCGATCTGGATGGCGTTCAGCGCGGCCCCCTTCCGGAGCTGGTCCCCCACCACCCAGAAGTTCAGGGCGTTCTCCCGGGAGAGGTCCTGCCGGATCCGGCCCACGTAGCAGTCGTCGGTCCCGGCGACCGTGACCGGCATCGGGTACTCGAGGCGGGACGGATCGTCCAGGACCTTGAGGCCCGGGAAGGCGGCGAACAGGTCGCGGGCGGTGGCGACCGGGACCGGCCGCTCCGTCTCCACGTTCACGGCCACCGAGTGAGCCCGGAAGACCGGCACCCGGACCGCCGTCGGGGAGACCTGGATGCGCTCGTCCCCCATAATCTTCCGGGTCTCGTTGATGAGTTTCATCTCCTCCCGGGTGTAGCCATTCTCCAGGAAGACGTCCACCTGGGGGAGGACGTTGAACGCAATCTGATGCGGGAAGACCTCTGCCGTGATC
Source organism: uncultured bacterium (assembly GCA_964598715.1). Taxonomy (GTDB): domain Bacteria; phylum Methylomirabilota; class Methylomirabilia; order Methylomirabilales; family JACPAU01; genus JACPAU01. The sequence goes on from CAZRDA010000019.1 coordinate 9,737, forward strand.
GGCTCCCCCCTGACCCAGGCCATCACCTGCCGCTCCAGTTCCGCGATCGCCTTCGCCCCGGCCCCCGAGACCGCCTGGTACGAAGTCGCCACGACCCTCTTCACCCGCGCGTGATCGTGCAGGGGCTTTAACGCCATGACCATCACGATGGTCGTGCAATTGGGGTTGGCGATGATCCCCTTGTGGCGGAAGGCCACCTCCGGGTTGATCTCGGGGACGACCAGGGGAACCTCCGGGTCCATCCGGAAGGCCGAGGAGTTGTCAATGACGACCGCCCCGGCCCGCGCGGCCGCCGGCGCGAACTCCTTGCTCCGACCGGCCCCGGCCGAGAAGAGAGCGAACTCTACCCCGCGGAAGCCATCGGCGGTGAGCGGCTCCACGGGGACCTCTTCCTCTAGAAACCGGAGCCGGCGCCCGGCGGACCGCTCCGAGGCGAAAAGCCGGAGCGTCCGCACCGGGAACTTCCGCTCCTCCAGAATCTGGAGCAGGGTCTCCCCCACCGCCCCCGTGGCCCCCACCACCGCCACCGTGTAGCCCTGACTCATCGTCCCGTCGGCTCCCGTCAAGAATCTAGACGCCCTGCGGGTGTCCCCGCAGGAGAATACACCGGAGAGGCCCGTTCGGCAATCGCCGCCTCGGGCAGAGTCATCTCCCCCGCCGGCGCGCAGCCACGGAGGCCGGCCCCTACACCCCTTCGGACACGGTCTTCCGGGCGGGCACCTCCTTGCCGACGATCTTGTTGACGGCGTTGAGGTAGGCCTTCACGCTCGCCTCGATGACATCGGTGCTGGTCCCGCGGCCCACCACCGTGCCCCCGTCCACCTCCAGGGTCACCGTCACCTCGCCCTGGGCGTCCTTCCCGGAGGTGATGGCCCGGAGCTGGTAGTCCTTCAGGGTCGGGTGCAGGCCCGTGATCTGGTCAATCGCTTTGTAGCAAGCGTCCACCGGGCCGTCCCCCCACCCCGACTCCTGCAAGAGGACGTTCTCCTTCGTGAGCCGAAGCGTCGCCGTCGGGACCATGCCGGTCCCGCTCGTAAACTGGAGGTGGGTGAGCACGTAGGTCTCGGGCACCTCCAGCACCTGCTCCTCCACGATCGCCAGCAGGTCCGCGTCGAAGACCTCCTTCTTCTTGTCGCAGAGGTCCTTGAACCGCCCGAAGGCCTTGTTGAGTTGCTCGTCCGCCAGGGCAATGCCCAGATCCTCCAGCCGCTTCTTGAAGGCATGGCGCCCCGAGTGCTTCCCCAGGACCAGGCGGCTCTGGGGCACCCCGACCGACTCCGGGGTCATGATCTCGTAGGTCTGCTTGGACATCAGCATGCCGTGCTGGTGGATGCCCGCCTCGTGGGCGAAGGCGTTCGCCCCCACGATGGCCTTGTTGGGCTGGACGCTGATCCCGGTGATGCTCTGGAGGAGCTTGGATGTCCGGTAGATCTCCTCGGTCCGGACCCCGGTGTCCATGCCGATCAAGTCTTTCCGGGTCCGGAGGCTCATGACGATCTCTTCGAGCGAGGCGTTCCCGGCCCGCTCCCCGATCCCGTTGATGGTGCACTCGGCCTGGCGGGCGCCGTTCAGGATGCCGGCGAGGGAATTCGCCACCGCCAGCCCCAGGTCGTCGTGGCAGTGGACGCTCACCACGGCCTTGTCAATGTTGGGCACCCGGGTCATCAGGTTGCGGATCCGCTCGCCGAACTCCCAGGGGAGGCCGTACCCCACCGTGTCGGGGATGTTGATGGTGGTCGCCCCGGCCTTGACGGCTTCCTCCATGATCTTGCAGAGGAAGTCCTGGTCGGTCCGGTGGGCGTCCTCCGCGGAAAACTCCACGTCACTCGTGTAGCCGCGGGCCCGCTTCACGGCGGCCACCGCCGACTCCAGGACCTCCTCGCGGGTCATGTTCAGCTTGTACTTCATGTGGATATCGGAGGTGGCGATGAAGGTGTGGATCCGGGGCCGCTCGCTGTGCTGGAGGGCCTCCCAGGCCCGGTCAATGTCCTGGAACTTGGTTCGGCAGAGACCCGCGATCGTCCGGCCCGTCCCCTTGAGCGCGATGGAGACCGCCTTGACCGCCTCGAAGTCATCGTTGCTGGCGATCGGGAAGCCGGCCTCGATGATGTCCACGTTCAGGCGGGCCAGTTGCTTCGCCAATTCGACCTTCTCCCGCGTGTTCATGCTGTACCCTGGGGACTGCTCGCCGTCCCGCAGGGTCGTGTCGAAGATCAGGATGCGCGTGGTCATACCTCCTCCGGGGGCCGCCAGCCGGCCCGACGCGTGAAGATTCAAACGAGGGCCCCGTCCGTGCAGGGGACCCGGGGCACCGGGATGTCAGCGGGAAGTCTCGATTGCGTCTCAGGCGGCCGGGGGAGCACCCCTCACGGAGCAGGCTCCCCCGGCCGAAGCACCAGCTCCTCTCCCTGCTCGGCCGAGGGTGCCCGGCGCAAGAAGGGGAGCGTCCGCGCGAGACCCGAGAGCGCATAGACGAGGAAGATGCCGAAGAGGAGCAGGACCGGCTCCGCCGCGACGAGCAGCAGGGCCAGCAGGAGCGCGAAGAGGACCGTGGCCGGGTGCGGCTCGCGCAGGTGCACTCCCTTGAGGCTCCGGTAGCGGAGCCGGCTCACCATCAGGAAGGCCAGGAGGTAGACCAGGCCCAGGAAGACCGGCTCGGCCACCCGGAGGCCGAGCCACTCGCGATCGAGCAGGTTGAACGAGGAGGATTCTCGCATGAAGAGGACGAGGGCGGCGATCACCCCCGCCGCGGCCGGGATGGGGAGCCCGACGAAGTAGCGCTTGTCCAGTTTGGCCGTGGTGATGTTGAATCGGGCCAGCCGGAGCGCCCCGCAGGCGGCGAAGGAAAAGGCGGCGAGCCAGCCCAGCCGCCCGTAGGGCTTGAGGGCATACACGTAGGCCAGGAACCCGGGCGCCACCCCGAAGGCGACCAGGTCGGCCAGCGAGTCCATCTGGACCCCGAAGTCGCTGGTGGCGTGGGTGAGCCGGGCCACAGCCCCATCCAGGAAGTCGAGGAGCAGGGCAACCAGGATCGCGATCGCGGCGGGCGTGAAATCGTCGTTGTAGACGGCAATGATGGCGTAGAAGCCGCAGAACAGGTTCCCCAGGGTCAGCGCCGCCGGCAGCAGGTAGACCCCTCGCCGGACCCGGGTGCGCATTGGGCGCCTCATTGGAACACTCCGACGACCGTTTCGCCCCCTCGCACCCTGTCCCCCACTTTCACCGCCAGCGCGACCCGCTGCGGGACCAGCAGGTCCACGCGCGACCCGAACCGGATGAGCCCGATCCGCTCGCCGGCTTTGAGTTCCTGCCCGGGCCGGATCCAGGTGACGACGCGGCGGGCCAGGATCCCCGCGATTTGTTTCACCGTCACCGGACCATTCGCGGTGGCCAGGGCGATGACCGCTTGCTCGTTCACCCGGGACGCCTCATCCCGCCAGGCCACCAGGAACCGGCCCGGGCGATACGCGAAATCCGTGACCTTCCCCTCGCACGGGGCGCGGTTCACGTGCACGTCGAGGACCGACAGGAAGATGCTCACCTGCGAGAAGGAGCCCGGGCCCTCCCCGTCGGCTCCGACTCCCTGCCGGACGGCGACGACGCGCCCGTCCGCCGGGGCCACCACCAGGCCCGGCCCCTGCGGGACCCGCCGCTCCGGGTCCCGGAAGAAGAGCCCCACCCCGACCGCCAGGACCAGTGGGACGAGGCCCCACCCAGGCAACCGGAGGATGAACAGCGCCCCGGCGATTCCCAGGAGCGGGATCAGAAATAAATACGCGTCCCGCGCCACCGGGATCACCCCTGCCCTCCGCCCCGCGCTCCGGCGCCCGGCGGCAGAGGACTGGCGATCTCTATACCACCCATTCGTTCGGATATCAAGGGGAATTGCCGCCCCGCAGCATCCGGCGGACGATCCCCTCCACGGCCTTGAGCGCCGCCTCGATCTGCCCGGGGTCTTTCCCCCCCGCCTCGGCCAGGTCCGGCCGGCCGCCC
>CAZRDA010000020.1:0-13337 GCA_964598715.1 uncultured bacterium
GTCGGGCCGGGCCCCGGCCGTCTTCTCCAGCTCGGCCACCCTCTGCCGCAGGGCCTTCTCGGTGTTCCACCGCTCGCTGTCGTCCCGCAGGACGGCGAAGATCGCCTCGACGCGGCCATCCGTCCCCTTGAGTAGGCCGACGGTAAAGGCGATCGAAACCTGAGTCCCATCCTTCCGGATGGCTGGGACGCGCAGAACCTGGGTTCCGTAGTGCGTCGTACCGGTCCGCATCACGTCCTTGTAGCCGGCCCAGTGCCGCGCCCGCTGCCGTTCCGGGACGATGATGTCGAGCGACTTTCCGATGGCATCGTCAGCGGCAAACCCGAAGAGCCGCTCTGCCGCCGGGTTCCAGAGGGTGATCGTTCCGTCAGGATCGGCTACCACGATGGCGTCGGCCGCGTGCTCGATGATCCGCTCAGAGACCGTCATGGCGCGCTCCGTCTCCCGCGTTTTCCCGCCCGGCCGGCCGGTCTCGCCCCGCCGGCTGTCCTCGCCCGCCCTGCCCCCCTACGGCCGTCCGACCCCCCTGGTTCGCCCGCCTGCCGGTCCCTCCACCATCCCCGGAGCCGCCGGCGGTGCTGCCGCTCGTGCGTCCACGCGTACTCGGGGAGCCAGGCCGTCACCGGGTACTTGTGGCCCGGGTCCCGCAACGAGGTCGGCGGAAGCCGCCGGAGCCGCTCGATCAGGCGCTGCCGCACGCGGGTGAGCCGCCGGAGCACCCCGCGCAGACTCAGGGGCCTGGCAGCGGTCACTGCGCGCGCGTTGAACCGGTCCACCGCCTTCGGATCCGCGTCATAGAAGAAGATCCGGCCGCCCCGCCCACGGGAGATCAGGCCGAACCGCCGGACCGCCTCCTCCTCCCAGGCCGCGAAGTGGGCGAGGACGTCCTTGACCGACCAGCGCCCCTGGGTCCTCGGCCGAAGCAGTTCCCGCTCCGGGAGCCTCGCGATCAGGCGGAGCGTGGTCTTGCGCGACCGGGTCATGCGCTCGATCGCCGCGTTTCTCCAGGCCCGGAGCCGCGCCGACGGAACGGGCCGACTCATCGCCCCGCCTCCTGCTCCCTGGTGCCCGCGAGGGCCGCCCAGGCCGTACCCCTCGCTCCCTGCTTCCCCCCGCGTCGCCCTACCCTATGGGGCAAGAGGCCCGCAGTCAAGCCGGACCACCCAGACCCCACTCGTCGCCTTACGCCCGCGGCAGCGTTCGAAAATAGATCAGAAACCCCACGGCCACCCCCACGGATACCCCGGCCCGCACAAGAGCCCAGACGTCACCCGCACGCGAATGGAGCAGTTCCCACACTGCATACACGAGAAAGAAAACGATGGCAGACCCAATGAGGATCTTGTGCGCCGTCATGAGGGTCACCGCACACCTCCGCCGGCGCACGGTTCGCCCCGGCGCCCGCGCGCAACGGGCGCCACCAGACCATCGCCGGCTACGCCCCGGCCAGGGTTGCGACGAGCGAGGCGAGGAAGTCACCCGTGATAGGCCGGACCTCGGTCCCTTCCAAGTACCCCCACTGAAAGACTTTCTTCAAACTGTCCCAGAGGATGACTTTCTGCGTCTGCCCCCACGACGCGCTGATCGTCCCGATGCCCCGGTGGGGCGGGCCGCCCATCGCCGGGTCGAACTTGGCTCGTTCGAACCACTCCAGCTCCACCTGGAGCCAGCGCTCGCCGACCGTCAGTCTGAAGGTGTGTTTCTTGTCATCCGTGAGTCTCTCCGGTGTCATGGAAATGCGCTGCGCCGGACGGCGCGCATTCAGCGCTGTGATCTCCCCCTGGAAGGTGGCGTGGATGTACCGCACCCCTGCCCCGGGGGAATCCGTCGGGGGGAGGTTCGATCCAGGCATGCTCTTCTTTCCCTACCGGCCGGCCATGGCGTCCAACATCGCGCCGCCCACCCGCCCCACCGGTCTATTCATACTGGAAGCCGCGAGTCCGGTCAACGAGGCGCGCGATGCTCCACGGGCCCGCCGCTGCGGATGACGGCCGCGGCTGACCGTCGTTTCAGACGGCTTGCGTCAACCAACGTTTGGGACTAGACTCGGGAAAAAAGAGGGAGGCCGTGCGACGGCAGAGGTTGGCAACGGTCCTGGCGCTCGCGATGTTGCTGTGGGGCGGATCGGGCGGCGGCTTGCTGCCCGGGGGTGGGCTCTCCCAAGGGATGGGTGCCCTCGCCCAGGGCTCCTGCACGCCCACCCCCCCTGACTCCGAGGGACCGTTCTACAAGCCGGCTGCCCCGGACCGGGTGCAGACCGGCCGCGGCCTCGTCGTGCTCGGGACCGTCCGCTCAGCCGGGAGGTGCGCCCCGATCCCGAGCGCCCGCATCGAGCGCTGGCAGGCCAACCCGGAGGGCTCCTACGACGACGCCCACCGCGCCACGATCCGAGCCGATGGCACCGGGCAGTACCGCTTCGAGACCGACTTCCCGAGGGGCTATTTCGCGCGCCCTCCCCACATCCACTTCAAGGTCCTTGCGCCCGCCCACCGGCAGCTCACCACGCAACTCTACCTCAAGCCAGGCCAGACCGAGGTGACCTTCGACCTCGTCCTGCTCCCCGAGTAGCCCAGGGCATCCCGGTTCCGCCCCACGTTGCAATTCTCCCACCCCCGGGACTGTCATTTCCCGTAGGGTCGGGTGAGACGCTGCCCGGCCGTGATGTAGGTGTCGAAGTAGGTCTTCAGGGCGACGTTGATGACCTCCGGGTTCTCCTGATCCAGCACGATGTTGAGCGGATCGGAGATCCAAGGGATGAGTTTCTCCGCGGTGGTCGTCCGCTTCAGGATCTCCTTGGCGGTGCCGACCGTCTTGCCCCGGAGTTTGCCGGCCTCCTCCTCGAGGAGCCGCACAAACACCCCCTCGGTCAGACGCTGGCCGGCCAGCGGGCCCTCGCCCGCGAGCGTCGCCCCCACGTGCACCCGCTTCCAGAGCGCGGCCCGGCGGATCTCCGCCGTGGCCAGATCCTCCATGAGCTGCAGGTTCAGTTGCGGGCTCTGCACGGCGGCGGCGCCACTCCCCGCGAGGTAGGCGGCCATGTACTGGAGAGAGATGGTGATGTCCTCCCGGATGCCCGCCTCGGTCACCGGCGCTTTCGGGAAGGCGCGAAGTTTGGCGGCCAGCTCCTTGGAGTACCAGTCGGTCCGCGTGGGTGGGGTCCGCACGGCATCGTAGCCCTGCTTCACGGCCTTCTCGAAAATCGGCTGGATGACGGCCACCATGTCCGGCGTGGCCACCCAGGCGCCGTAGTAGAGGCGGCGTCCGCCGTCCTTGGCCAGCCGCAAGCCCGACTCCCGCGCCTTGTCATCGCTCGCCTTCTCGAGGGCGGCCTTGTTGTTGTAGGCCCGGGCGGCGAATGCCTGCAAGATCTGCACGATGTTTGCATGATGCGGACGGTAGGCTTCGGGGAGTTCCTCGGCCGCGGGCTTCCCCGGCGCGAACTTGGCGGTGACATTCCCCTGGGCATCCAGGTAGCCTGCGCCCTGGAGCGCCGCCAGCAGCGCCGGCCCCCCCTCCTTCCCGGCGATCTTCTCGAAGTCGCCCGGCCGCGCGGCGGCCCGGAGCAAGATGTTGGCCGACATCCCGCCCCAGGGCACGGCGCCGCGCTTGCGGGCGAGATCCGACACGTACTGATCGTAGGTGGCGAGCGCCTCGGCCGCCTCCATCGTCACGAGGTTCGTGTCCGGCGGGATCGCGTTCGGATCGGCCTGCGCGACCCGGTAAATGCTGGCGAGGTAATCCCAGCGGCCGACGTTGGGCCCGATGAAGCGCGAGGCATTGACCGTCTGGCCCGTCTTCAGGTCGCGAACCCCGCGGGTGAAGGCGTACATCATCTCCTCGAGCTCGAACGTCGCATTGATGATCTCCACGAGGAGGTAAATCTTGACCGTGCCGGGCACCAGGCCCAGTTTCTTCTCTGCCTCGTACAGGAACACGTGCCACAGATCGCACTCCTGCGTGTTCTCCAGTTTCGGCAGGTAGAAGGCGACCGGCAGGTTTCGCGCGAGCAGCGCCTTCGCGTTGTGCTTGAGGAACAGCCAGGCATCCACGAAGCCCCCGCCGACGGTCTGGCCATCCACCAGGAGGTGCCGGTCGTCGAGGTGCAGGCCCCGAGGGCGGTAGATCATGACGGCCAGTTTCTGTTCGGGATTGAGACGCTTGCCGCCCGCGCCGTCAATCGCCCGCTTGCCATCGGGCGTCCAGGTGTCGAGGAGCTTGAGGCTGCGCTGCGTCCGGAGGGGACTATCGGTCGTTTGCGCGGCGGCGTCCTCGCTGTCCGCCATCCACTGCTGGCCGGTGTTCATGGCGGTGATCGCCATGCCGGGGTCCGCGCAGGGGCCGGTCAACTGGACGTACCGTCCATTGAGCGCCCCCCTCTGCCCGTCGCATCTCCACTCGGCCTTCCGGATCTGCCCGACCGTCATCCTCGTCCCGTCGAGGAAGGTGATGACCGCACTTTCCGGCAGGAAGTCCAGTGGCTCGCCGGCATCAATCCGCGCCTGCCGCGCCACCCGGGCCTGGACGAGGGCTCGGCGCGCCTCCTCCAGGATCCGCCCATCCGCGGCCCGAGTGTGGAGGAGTTCGACCAACTGGTCCAACGTATCCGGCGTGAGAATATCCTTGGTGTACTCCTGGGCGAGATCGGGGTTGACGAATGTCACCGCACTCACGGGCTCCTCCTCGGCTGGCGCCCCGGTGGAAACGCGTCCCACCGGTCTGGTGCCTGCCACATCGGGCTCACGAGATTTCCGATGCGATAGTCACAAACACTCCTGAACAACGGACGATTCCGGAAGAAAAAAGCCACGGGGGCCAATTGGTCTCCCCCGTGGCTCAGCGTCAGGCGGTGCGGCACCCTACGGTCGCAAGCCTCCTGCCCGGGGGCAGACCCATACCTTCCCCGTTACTCGCACGCCGCCGACCTCCGGCCTGATCGGATCCAATGGAACGGCTCAGTTCTCGACGGAGTCACTTTTATACGGCTCGAAGGCCACCGCTGTCAAGCCAATTTTACCCCAGACATCCTAGAGCACATCGGCAAACATCGCCCTGTAGTGGCGATACCAGTCGCTCTGGAAGCGCTCCTCGGGGTCGTGCTTCCGCTTCAGCCGCAGGAATTCGGGGAACCGCGGGTGGCAGGTCTCCACCTGCTGGCGCGTTGCAAACCGGTGGTAGGTCAAGTAATAACTCCCCCCGTACGGGATCGCCAGGTCAATCAGGCGACGGAAGTCCCGGGCCGACCGTTCCAGGCCCGCGGGGGTGTGGACGACGTGCAGATTGAAAATCGTGCAGACATAGGGCTCCTTCGCCCAGGCCAGAAAGGCTTCCTCGTCCTGCTCGATGAGCCGGATCGTCCCATAGATGAGATCTACCTGATGCCGGCGGAAGTCCTTGCGGACCTCCTCCAGGAAGCGGGGAAGCGCGCTCCGGCGGACGTAGATCTCGGTGATCATCTCGGTCGCCCGGTCCTTCGTACCGAGACGCTGGTCGAGCCAGCGGTGGTAGTCATCAATATAGAGGCTCAGTTGGTGCGTATCGGACCAGTAGGTCTGGCCGGACGTGGAGAGGTAATACGCCGCATACTCCTCGAAGGCGCGCTTCTTGTCCGTGTGCGAGAGATAGAGGAGCCGGTTCCAGTCCTCCGCAGACAGTTCCTTCTGCCCCTCCGGAATCGGGGTCGCCTCGTCCACGGGCCGGTAGCACGAGAAGACCCCCGTCCGGAGGAAGGTGTCGGAGGCAGCATCGGTCGAATACTGGAAGTCCCCGGAGAGGAATCCCTCAACCATCCGCTTCTCGAAGGCCGGGATCAGGTCGTCCGCTGCGATGACCTCCACGACCCGCTCCAGTTTCCGCCGGGGGGCGAGGCGCAGCCGGACAGAGGCGATGACGCCGAACAGCCCGTACCCACCGATCGCCAGCCGGAACAGGTCGGCGTTCTGCTGGCGGTCGCACTGCTGCGCGTTCCCGGCTGCGTCCACCAGCACGAAGGACTCGACATCGGCGATGATCGGCTTCAGCCGCAGCCCCCTGCCGTGGATGTTGGCCGAGAGGGCCCCGCCGATGCTCAGGCGGTCGGCCCCGGTCTGCTTCTGGACGATGCCCCACTGGCGTGATCGGCCCTGCTGCGCCTTGAGAAGGAAGTCCATCAGCTCCGGCCACTGGATCCCGGCCTCAACCTCGACCTCGCCCTTCCCGAGATCGAACCGCAGCACCCGCCGCATCCCCGCCATGTCCAGGAGGATCGTATCGGTGCCAAACTGCTGGCCTCCCATCGCATGCCTTCCCCCGGCGATGCTGACCCCTCTGCCCTCCTCCTTCGCCCTCCGGACAGCCGCCTGAAGGCCCTCCAGGGTCTCCGCTCGGACGACCCGGTCCACACGGGTGGGGGTCAACTGGGAGTGGATGTCGTTCACCAGGGGGCCAGCCGGCGTGGGTGCGCGCCAGGCGCAGCCGGATGGCCACAGGGCAGCCGCCGCGGTCGCCTTCAAGACCTGCCGCCGCGTCAGCATGGTCCGCTCATGGGGCCCCAGAAGATCATGAACAACGCCACCGCGCCACCTGGCATAATGCCCCCTTACCAAACATCAGTCCGGCCGTCAATCCCTCCACCTCAACCCGACCGGCCCCCGTCGGATTGCAATTCCCCGGGGGATGTGTTGCTCCCCGCAGACTTCCCCTGGCACGAGATTTCGGGATTTCCCCGGCAACAAGCGGAAAAAAGCGAAATTCCCCCGACAGACATTCGTCGAAGAGTTGTGTATAATATACATAAGGGTTATTATGCGTAGAATTGGTGTATCGGTCTGGCCCAGACGGGCGTTCTGAGATTGGTCGTGCACATTCACCTCACCGCAAGTCCTCCCTCATGAAGCGCGGGACCATCAAGGCCCTCCTCGTCAGTCGCTACCCGGTCGTCCGGGCTGGGTTGCGAGCGATGCTCAAGGCTCCAGACATCCGCCTCGTGGGGGGGGCGGCGAAACCTGAAGCGGCCCTTCAACTGATGAATGCAGAGGCTCCAGATCTGGTCCTCGTGGACGTCCGCCCGGGCCAGAAGGACGACCTCGACCTCCTCTACCAGCTCAACAGCAAGAAGCGGCCGAGGCTCTCCGTCGTCGCCTTCCTCACGGACGAGAGCCCAGTCTTCCTATCACGAGCATTAGCCGCCGGGTGCGCGGGCTACGTCCCGAAGAACGCCGAGCGGCAAGAACTGCTGCGAGCCGTCCGCGCGGCGGCTCGGGGTGAGAAGATGGTTGACCCGACGCTGTTGGGCAGCGCACTGAAGGTCGTCACCCAGCCCGGGCCCGAGACGCACGCGACAGGTGCACAGCAGCTCACCGTCCCGGAGCGGGAAGTCCTCCGTCTGATAACTGTGGGCCACACGAACCGCCAGATTGCCCAACGATTCGGCTACAGCTTGGGAACAGTGAAGGACTACGTGCAGCGGATCATCAAGAAGCTCGGAGCGGCGGACCGAACCCAAGCCGCGGTCACGGCCGTCCGCCTCGGGCTCCTCGAGTAACCTTCCCCCCGCCTCGCTCCCCTCCAACCATCTGGCAGGAATTTTCCAGCCGAATGGATGTTGACAAACCCCAGTCTTTACAACGAGTTAGGTACACAGATTGCACGCTGATCATTCTGCTTGAACCTTTCCGCACCCCAGCGGCCATCCCCGGCAAGTGACGGGGAGGCACCAGCCGCGAGAGCGGCTGCCACCGCCAGACCTGAGCCCTCCTGTGGTCGGGCCTGTTGTGGTTGGGTGAATGCAGACCAGCCGGAAGCGCCGTCAACGATCGGATATCCGCGTCGTCTCTGTGTTGAGGCGCGTCGCGCCGGCTGCGAGCCTCACCGTCGCCCTGGTCGGCCGCTTGGGACTCGGGGGCCAGGCCTTCGCCGAACTCGAGACCGAGGTCGAAGCTCGCACGGTGGACGTGCGGGACATCGCCGGGCGCGAGCGGGCCGGGCTGCTAGGAGGCCAACTCACGGTGGAATCGGCGCCGGCTGCCGGCGCCCGGGTGACGGCCGAATTGCCGCTGGGTGGATCGCTCGAGCGGAGAGCAGCGGAGCGAGGCGCATGACCACCATCGTCCTGGCGGACGATCACCACATCGTCCGACAGGGCCTGCGGGCCGTGCTCGAAGCCGAGCCGGGGTTCTCCGTCATCGGCGAAGCCGGCGAGGGGATGGCCGTCATCAAGATGGTGGAACGCCTGAAGCCCAACGTCCTCGTGGCGGACGTGATGATGCCCGGGCTAACGGGCCTGGAGGTGACGCGGCAGGTCCGCCGGCGGTCCCCGCAGACGCAGGTCCTCATCCTCTCCATGTACGACAACGAGGCCTACGTGCTGGCGGCGCTCCGCATCGGAGTGGCGGGCTATATCCTGAAGGGGGCCAGCACGGGTGAACTGGTCCAGGCCGTGCGCGAGGTCGGGGCGGGCCGGCGCTTTCTCAGCCCCCCCCTCACCGAGCACGCGATCGAGGCCTACCTCCAGAAAGCCCGGGCAGCCCCGCCCGACCGCTACGAGATGCTCACCACCCGCGAACGGGAGGTTCTGCATCTGGCCGCGGAGGGCTCCACGCAGACCGAGATCGCGGCTCGGCTCGGGATCAGCCCGCGCACGGCCGAGACCCACCGCGCCAATTTGATGCGAAAGCTCAAACTGAAGACCCAGACTGACCTCGTCCACTATGCCTTCCAGCGGGGGATTCTGTCGCTGGACAGGTAACGTCCCGGAAACCGCCCGGCGCTCCAGGCCCCTGTTCCCTTCCTGCCTTCTCCCCAGCCCGGTCTCCCGGGGGAACTACAGGATTTTCCCGCAAAAAATACGGGCCGCCCGTCGCGAAAATCCGTAGGACCCCGGATGGACAGCGACCGGCCGTATGGCCCCCCCCATTGTCATTCCCGGTGCCGTGTCGGGGACCGACTTGGGGGCCCGCAACGTTCCGAACGTGTGTTTAGCGGTAAAGCCCAAAGCCTCTTCCCCACCCAATCAGGAGGTTAGGTACGCCTATTGCAAGCAGACCCCTCCTGCACCTCCTCCTTCGGGCTCGGGCCTGTTGCATTCTCGCGACCGGGGTGCTTGGCGATCATGAGAGACGTGCCGACTCCTGTTCGGGAGATGACGGGGCGAAAGCGCGCGGAGGAGCCCACCCTCGAGGCGCTGCCCTCACACATCGCCGTCCTCGATGAGGCCGGGAGCATTCTCGGCGTCAACGGGGCGGGGTGCCGTTTCGCGGACCCGGACCAACGGGATCTCCCGGACTACGCAGTGGGGGCGAACTACCTGGAGATCTGCGACCGGGCATGGGGGGAGGGCACGGAGCTGGCCCGCGCGACCGCCACGGCCATTCGCCAGGTGATCGCCGGTCAGCGGGATGAGTACCACCTGGCGGATCCCCTGCGGGGTCCCGGGGGGGAACGGTGGTTCACGGTCCGCGTGACCCGCTTCCGCCTGGCCGGCGCCGAGCGGCTGCTGGTGACGCACGAGGACGTCACCGGGCCCAAGCGGACGGCGGAGGAAGCGCTGCGGCGGGGGGGGGAGGCAGAGGCCTTTGCCGCGCTGGCCCGGAACCTGGCCGCGTCCCTGGAGCTTGACGATATCCTCGCCCGGCTCGTGGGGGAAGCCCGCTGGCTGAGCCAGAGCGATATGGCCTTCCTCGCGATGGCCGATGGCGACGGCCAGACTCTCAGCGTCCGCGCCCAGACCGGGGCCGTGTCTTCCGCTCTCCAGGGACTGACCGTCGAGAGGGGCAAGGGCATGGCGGGGATAGTGCTGGAAAGAGGGGAGCCCCTGGTCACCGCCGACTATCCGCAGGATCCACGGTTTTCCGATGAGCACGATATCGCGGTCCGCGCTGACGGGGTCGTCGTCCAGGCGGGGATCCCGGTTTTGCACGAGCGCAGCCCGCTCGGCGTCCTCATGGTCGGCCGCCGGACTCCCAGAGCCTTCACCCCGGCCGAGGTCGAGACCCTGATCCACCTCGCGGAAGCCGCCAGCATGGCCTGCCACCATGCCCTCCTGTACGACCGGGCGAGCCGCCGGGCGGCCGCCCTCGCGCGCCTCTGGCAGTTGGGGCAGGCCCTGAGCCGGTCCCTGGCCCTCCCGGAGACCCTCCCCCGCATCGTCGAAACCGCTCGGGAGCTCCTCCGCTCCGATCATGCCCTCCTGACCCTGTGGAACGAGACCGCCCAGACGCTGACGGAGGCGGCCCGGACGGGGGGGGAGGACCCGCGGCTTGTCCGCACCTTCCAACTGGGGCACGGGGCGCACGGGACCGCGGCGGAGAGCCGGCGTCCCCTGATCGCGAACAACTACCGGACGTTCCCGAATCGGATCCCGGAGCTGACCGACACCATCAGGGCCACGGCGGTGATCCCGCTCCTCATCGAGGAGCGGCTCCTCGGGACCCTCGGTGTGTACGCCACCGTGCCCGGGCGGACCTTCACAACCGAGGACCTGCAGCTGCTCGAGCTCCTCGGCCAGAAGGCCGGGATTGCCCTGGAGAATGCCCGCCTGTTCGAGCAGGTCCATGCCGGGCGCGAGCAGGTGCGCGCGGTGTCCCGCCGGCTGGTGGAGGTCCAAGAAAGCAAGGGCCGCGAGCTCGCCCGCGAACTCCACGACGAGATCGGCCAGCTCCTGACCGGGCTCAAGCTGAGTCTGGAAATGAGTAGGCGCGTGCCGGCCCACAAGCGGAAGGCCAGGCTCCGAGAGGCGGATGCGCTGGTGGATGACCTCCTGGCGCGCGTGCGGGAGCTGTCGCTGGATCTCCGGCCGACGATGCTGGACGACCTGGGGCTCCTGCCCGCGCTCTTGTGGCACACCGAGCGATACACCGCTCAGACCAGGGTGCGGGTGACCCTGAGGCACGCCGGGGTCGAGGGGCGGCGCTTCCCCCTGGAACTCGAGACGGCAATCTACCGCATCGTGCAGGAGGCGCTGACCAACGTCGCGCGCCACGCGGGTGTGCGCGAGGTGACGGTCAAGCTCTGGGCTGACCAGGACACGCTCGGCATGCAGGTCGAAGACCAGGGGAAGGGCTTCGAGCCCGAGGCGGCCATGGCCGCCTACGCCTCCACCGGCCTGACCGGCATGCGCGAGCGCGCAACGCTGCTGGGCGGCCAGCTCACGGTCGAGTCGGCCCCGGGGACCGGCACCCGGGTCACGGCCGAATTACCCCTGGGGGAGCGGATCGAAAGGAGAACGCAGGAGCGAGGCGCATGACGACCATCGTGCTGGCGGATGACCACCCCGTCGTGCGGCAAGGCCTGCGAGCGGCCCTCGAAGCCGAGCCGGACTTCTCCATCCTCGGGGAGGCAGCGGACGGGCTGGCCGCCATTGACCTGGTCAAACGCCTGAAGCCCAACGTCCTCATCGTGGACGTGATGATGCCGGGCGTGACGGGCCTGGAGGTGACGCGGCAACTCCGCCAGGCGTGCCCGCAGACGCGGGTCCTCATCCTTTCGATCCACGCCAACGAAGGCTACGTTCTGGAAGCGCTTCGGAACGGGGCTGCGGGGTACGCCCTGAAAGGGGCCAGCGTGGGCGAGGTGGTGCAGGCCGTCCGCGAGGTGGCTGCTGGCCGGCGCTATCTGAGCGCCCCGCTCTCCAATCACGCCATCGAGGCGTACGTCCAGAAGGCCCAGACCGCCCCGCTGGACCGCTATGACACCCTCACCACCCGGGAGCGGGAAGTGCTGCACCTGGCGGCAGAGGGGTACAGCCAGCCCGAAATCGCCGCTCTGCTGGGGATCAGCCCGCGCACGGCCGAGACCCACCGGACCAACCTCATGCGGAAGCTCGGCCTGCGGACCCAGACCGACCTGGTCCGGTACGCCTACGAGCGGGGGGTCATCGCGCTCGAGAAGTGAGGCGCGCCCCGGCCGCCCCCGTGGCGCCACCTACGGCGCCTTTCGGTCAAAAATACGCCAAATTCTCCGGACAATTCCGTAGGCTCCCGGATAGACAGGCGAGGCCCCCCCATCAATACTTGTGGTTCCGGCGCGCACCGGCAGGAGCCGGTCCGCTGGGAGGAGGAGCGATGAAGCCCATTCCCGTGCTACTCGTGGACGACAATTCGACGTTCGTGGAGATTCTGAGGGGGTTCATCCAGGAGCACTACCGGGACGAGGTGACCGTCGTCGGGACGGCCAATGAGGCCGAGCAAGGCCTGGCCTACGCCCGGGCCCTGCGGCCAGAAGCGGTTCTGCTCGATCTGGCCATGCCCAATCTCCCCGGGCTGAAAGCGATCCCCCGCCTGCGGAGGATTCTTCCTGAAGCGGGGATCATCGCCCTGACGCTCCTGGATCCGGCCAACTACCGGCA
Organism: uncultured bacterium; assembly: GCA_964598715.1. Taxonomy (GTDB): domain Bacteria; phylum Methylomirabilota; class Methylomirabilia; order Methylomirabilales; family JACPAU01; genus JACPAU01. Next base: position 12,320 of record CAZRDA010000020.1, read on the forward strand.
GGCAGCGCTCGAAGCCGGCGCGGATGAGTTCGTCTGCAAAGCGACGCTGACCACCGACCTGCTGCCGGCGATTCGTCGGGTGGCGCGCGGGGGAGCGTCCCGGCACACTCCTGGAGACGTCAGCGCCCCGAAAGGACCTGAGGCCGACGTGATGTGAGGAACCAGCCGGAGGCGAGGGATGGGAGGCCGCAGCCCCTTCGACGAGATCCCGCATGACGAGCCGTCCGGTCAGGAGGAGCGGTATGCCATTCCCCTCTCTGCGGCGGAGCGGGTCTTCCCGATGCCGGCGGTGTCACCCCTCCCGAAGTCCCCGGCCATCACTCTCGGCGTCATCAACCTGCACGGCAGCGTAATTCCCGTCCTGGACTTCCGGAGCCGCTTCGGCTTTCCCAGAGGGTTCGGTCGGCGCCGCCCGATCTCATCATTTCCGACGTCGTGATGCCCGGGATGGACGGATACCGGTTTTGCCGACAGATCCCCTTCGTGCTGCTCACGGAACAACGGACTCCTGTGGACATTCTCAAGGGCCTGGAGCACGGGGCCCTCCCCGGCCTCGACGGCCTCGCGCTGACGCGACGGCTCAAGGCCGACCCTGCGACCCGCGATATCACCATTGTGGCCCTCACCGCCTACGCCATGAAGGGCGACGAGGAGAAGGCCCTTGTGGCCGGCTGCGACGGCTACATCGCCAAGCCGATCAACACACGCACGCTGCCAGGCGTGGTGGTGCGGTACCTCAACCGGTCGGCCGTCGCAGGCGAGGGCGCGGCATGAAGACCCATACCATCCTGGTGGTCGAGGACAACCAGATCATCCGGAAGATGGTCCGCGTCACGCTGGAGACCGCCGGGTACTCCGTGCTGGAGGCGCCGGACGGGCGGACCGCCCTCGAACTGATGGGGAAGCGGCCCCCGGACCTCGTCCTGCAGGACATCCTCCTCCCGGACATGGACGGCTTCGACCTGATCAAGCAGCTCCGGGCCCTCCCGGGAGCCGCCGAGATCCCGATCCTGGGCTT
>CAZRDA010000021.1:0-13072 GCA_964598715.1 uncultured bacterium
GCCTTCGCGGTGCAGACGCCGACGAGCAGGGATCCCACGAGCCCCGGGCCCGCCGTCACCGCCAGGGCGCTCAGGTCGCCGAGGCGGACGCCGGCGCGCCCAAGGGCCTCCCGCACGACCGGGCCGAGCGTCTCCAGGTGCCGGCGGGAGGCCAGCTCCGGCACGATCCCGCCGAAGGGGGCGTGCAGGGCCTCCTGTGACAGGACCACGCTGGAGCGGATGGTCCGGCCATCCTCGAGGACGGCCGCCGCGGTCTCGTCGCAGGACGTCTCGATGCCGAGGATGAGGCTCATGGCGCGCAAGGGGTCCCGGGGGGTCTCACCGGGCTGCCTGCGGCTGAGCCTCCCCCCGGTCCAGGATCAGGTTTGCCTTGAGGATCTCCACCGCCCGGGCGATCTGCACGTCGGTCTTCGCGTCGGGCGCCCGCCGGCCGAGAGGCTGGGAGGGGTCCCCCTCCTGCTCGCCGATCTTCCGCTCCCGCGGGGCGGGCCCCTCCTCGGGCCGAGGGGGGACCTGGGCGGTCGCGGCAGGTTTCGGCGGCTCGACAACGATGTCCGGCGTGATCCCCTTGCCATGGATGGTCTGGCCGCGGGGCGTGAAGTACTTGGCCGTGGTCAGGCGCAACCCCGACCCGTCGTTGAGCGGGATCACCGTCTGGACCGAGCCCTTCCCGAAGGTAGGGGTCCCCAGAATGACGGCCCGCCGGTGGTCCTGGAGGGCCCCCGCGACAATCTCTGAGGCGCTGGCCGAGCCGCCGTTGACCAGGACCACCATGGGAACCTGCGGCAGGGCCTTGGTGTGCTCCGCGCTGAACCGGAGGTCCTGGTTGCGGGCCCGCCCCTCGGTGTAGACGATCAGTTGACCCTTCTGGAGGAAGAGGTCCGCCGCCTGGACCGCCTGGCTCAAGAGGCCGCCGGGATTATTGCGGAGGTCCAGGACCAGCGCCCTGACCCCGCTCGTCTGGAACTCCTCCAGCGTCTTCTCCAGTTCCCGGGCGGTCCGTTCCTGGAAGGAGGCCATCCGGATGTACCCGATCTTCTCCCCCAGGTCGAAGGACCGGACGCTGTGAACTTCGATCGTCTCCCGCGTGATGGCGAAATCCTTCGGCTCGGTGAACCCCTCCCGCACGATACTGATGGTGACCCGGCTCCCCCGCGGCCCCCGCAGTTTCCGGACGGCCTCGAAGAGGGTCATCTCCTTGGTCAGCTCGCCGTTGATCTTCAGGATCCGATCCCCGGCCAGGATGCCGGCCCGATCCGCGGGGGTCCCTTCAATGGGGGCGACCACGATGAGAATCCGGTCCCGGACCGTGATCTCGATCCCGAGTCCGCCAAAGGACCCCTGGGTCTCCACCTGCATCTCCCGGTACATCTCCGGGGGCATGAAGGAGGAGTGCGGGTCCAACGCATCCAGCATCCCCCGGATCGCGCCGTAGACCAGGTCCTTGGAGTGGACCTCCTCCACGTAATTGGCCTGGATGAGGGTCAGGACTTCCGTGAAGACCTTGAGCTTCTCGTACGCCTCGTCGGTGGCGACGACCCCGTGGCGCGCGCCGCTCGTGATGATGACCAGGATGAGGGCGAGAAGCAGTACGGCCGTCCGGGCCGTCCCTCGCCACCGCTGGGATCCCATACCCACTCCTCCCCCGCCTCCGCGGTACCCCGGCCGTTATGGCCGGGGTACGAGCCAGGCCAGGGGATCCTCGGGCTTCCCCCGGACCCGGACCTCGAAGTACAGTTGCGGGCCGTCGAGGGAGCCGCTCTCCCCGACGGTCCCGATCAGTTGCCCCGCCTGCGCCTCCTGGCCCGCCCGGACCAGGAGCTCCGCCAGGTGGGCGTAGAGCGTGAAGAATCCCGCGCCGTGGTCCAGGATGGCGAGCCTGCCGTACCCCTGGAACCAGTCGGCGAAGGCCACGGTTCCCCGGTGGACGGCCCGGATCCCCTCCCCGGCGGCGGCCCGGATCCCGACCCCCCGGTTGAAGGTGACGGTCCGGAACCTGGGGTGCTCCTGGGGTCCGAAGGCGGAGACGACCTCGCCCCCCGTCGGCCAGGGGAGCCGGCCCCGGAGCGCCGCCAGCGCCCCGTCCGGCACCGGCGCATCCGGTGGGGCGGGCCGCCTGCTGGGCCGGCGCTCCTCAAACCGCAGTCGGTTGAGGAGGGCCTGGAGTTCGTTCGCCGCCGCCTCGAGTTCCCGGATTGCGGTCAGGTGGCCTTGTCGCTCCTCCCGGACCTTCGCCAGCAGGATCCGCTGCTTCCACTGTTCGCTGGCAATCTCCTGCCGGGTATCCTGAACGCCGTCCCGCCGCTCGGCTAGCGTACTGACCGCGGCCCGGACGACCTCCCGCTGACCGATGAGGTCGGCCAGCGCCGCCCGGTGGACGGCCGCCACCTCCTGATCCCGGGCCGCGAACACCGCCAGGTACTTGGCCCGCCGGGCCGCGTCCTCCGCGCTCGTTGCGCTAAGCAGGACCCCCACCGTCCCGAGGCGGCCCTGCTTGTAGAGCGCGCGCAACCGCGCCGTGAGGCGGCGCTCGGTTCCCTCCAGGCGCCTCTCCGCCCGCGCCAACTCCCCGGTCAGCGAGGTGACCTCACGGCCCTCGACGGCGACCCGGGCCTCGAGCCGCTTCAACTCAGCCGTCTTCGCCGCGAGGAGCGCTTCCACCCGCTTGAGCTCCCGGGAGAGCGTCCCCTCCCGGCGGCCGGCCTCCTGCGCCCGCCGGCGCTCCTCGGCCAGCTCTCGCTGGACCTCCTGAAGGTCGCGCTGCGTCTGGGAGGTCTTCCCTCCCTTCTGGGCGGCCCGAGCGCTCCCCGCAAGGAGAACGCAGCCCAGGAGCAGGGTGAGGGCCAACACCAACCAGGTCGCCTGCGGGAGAACGCGCCTCATGCCTTCAGGAACCGTCGCACCGACAGGAGACTCCCCGCGCCGCCGAGCACCGCCCCCGTGAGGAGCAACCCCGCCACCTGGAGCGGCTCCAGGAACCGCCCGCCGCCGAGCCCGAAGAGCCCGGAGGGGGCGAGGTCGAGGCGCCAGACCACAAACCGGTAGCCGGCAAAGAGGAGCAGGAGCGACATGCCGGCCCCCAGCAGCCCCTGGAAGAGCCCCTCCAGGATGAAGGGCGCCCGGATGTAGCCCCGCGTCGCCCCGACAAGTCGCAGGACCTCGATCTCCTCCGCCCGGGCGTAGACCGCCAGACGGATGGTATTGGCCACGATGAAAATGGCGGCACCTCCCAGGATCGTTCCGACCGCCCAGCCTGCCACTTGCAACACCGAGACCAGCCGACCGACCTGGTCCACCCACTCCCGGCCGTACAGCACCTCCTCCACGCCCTCGAGCCGTTCCAGCGCGGTGGCAAAGGCCCGCAAGGCCGTGCCGGTCTGATGGCCCTCGCGGATCCGCAACTGGAAGGAGGCGGGCAGCGGGCTTTCCCCCAGGCCCTCGAGGAGACTCGCCTGCCCGCGGACCTCTCGCTTGAAGAGAGCCAGGGCCTCCTCCCTGGAGGTGTACTGGACGGCGGCCACGGCGACCTCCGCGTGAAGCCACCGACGGAGGCGCTCCTGCTGCTCTGCCGTGATGTCGTCCCGGAGGAAGACCACCACCTCGAACTGCGCCCTCCAGTCACTCAGGATCGCTTGCAGGTTCACGGTGAGGAGCCAGAGGCAGCCCAGGATCAGGGAGCAGACGGCAATCGCCCCCACCGCGGCGAGCCCTCCCCACCCACCGCGGCGGAGGTTCACCAGGGTGTCGCCCAGCAACGGCCCCAGCCGAGGAAGACGCATCAGGCCCCGTTGTCTGCCACGACCTGCCCGGCCTTCAGGACGACCGTCCGTTTGGCCTGGTCGCTCACCAGGGTGGCGTTGTGGGTGGCGAGGAGGATCGTCATTCCCCGGGCGTTCACCTCTCGGAGGAGACGGATCACGTCTGTGGCCAGTTCGGCGTCCAGGTTCCCCGTGGGCTCGTCGGCCAGCAGGATCAGGGGGTCGTTCATGAGAGCGCGCGCGATGGCCACCCGCTGTTGCTCCCCGCCCGAGAGCGCGGATGGGCTCTCGTTCGCCCGGTGCAGCAGCCCCACCTGCCGGAGCAGATACCCGATCTTCCGTCGGGCCTCCTCCTCCGCGGTCCCGAGCGCCCGGGCGACCACATGCAGGTTCTCGGCGACGGTCCGGTCCATCAGGAGCCGACAGTCTTGGAAGATCACTCCCAGCATCCGGCGGAGGGCCGGCACCTCCCTCCCCGGGAGGCGGACCACGTTGCGCCCGGCCACCAGGATCTGCCCGGCGGTCGGCAGGAGGTCCCGAAAGATGAGGCGCAACAGGGTTGTCTTCCCGGCCCCGCTTGGCCCCGTGAGGAAGACGAACTCTCCCTTGTGGATGTCCAGGGAGACGTCCCTCAGGGCTTCCGCATCCCTGCCGAAGGTCTTGTGGACACGGAAGAACTGGATCATTCCGGGGCGGGCGCCTCCTGCTGGCCGTCTAACTGCCCTAAAGTAGAGGATGTGCACGGCCTTTGCAAGGGAAAAGCCTTCTGGGCGGAGCCGGGCGCGGTTGACAGGGTCATGGACGATTCCTATAGTTCGGGTACCCGTCAGGTTTGTTCGCTCGGCCCAGGCCGCCGGGCGACCGGAGCCATCCCCCTCCAACGGCCCGGCTCGCCGCGCCCCTGATGAGGTGCCATGCCACACCGGCTCTGCGAGAACTGTGGTCTCTACTTCGGGCAGGAGAAGACCTACTGCAAGCTCTGCGGCCATCCCCTGGCCGGCAGCGCCCTCTCGGCGCCGACCAAGATCTGTCCCCAGTGCCACCTGCTCCATGGGGCCGTCAGTCCCCGCTGCGTCTTCTGCAGCGGGGAACTCCACGCCTCCGGGCATGCGCCCGCCGCGGCCCCGACAGTCCCCCGTCCGGCGCCGGAGAAGCGGCCCGCGCCGCTGCCCCCTCGTGCGCAGGCTGCCCGGCCCCCCGCCCCCGTGCCGGGCTCTTGGCCCGCCGCGCCCGCCGCGGCCCCGGCTCCCGGGTCGGCCGTCCCGGACCGTGCCCAGCCGCCCGCCTCGCGATTCCGGCCGCTCCTGAGTTCGGTCTGGATGGACTGGAAGATCCTGGCGGCGTTAGCCGTCATCCCTCTGGTGATTTTGACCGCGACCTTGCTGGCCCTCCAGCCCGGCGGAAGCCAGACGGTTCCGGCCCGAGCGCCTTCCGTCCAGGATCCGGCGGCCGAAGCGGAGCGGCTCAATGCTCACGGAATCGCTGCCGTCCGCGAGGGGCGCACCGCCGAGGCGGAGCGGGCCTTCCTGGCGGCGCTCGAGGCCGATCCGAAGAGCCCCAAGGCTCGCAACAATCTGGGCATCCTCTACCGGCGGCTCGGCCGGACCGAGGAGGCGATCGTGATGTACGGCCAGGCCATCGCGCTCGACCCGGCGAACCCCGTCCCCCACAAGAACCTGGGCCTGATCTACGAGGAGCAGGGGCGGCGCGCCGAGGCGCTCCGGCACTTCGAGCAGTACCGGACGCTGCGGCCGGACGCCCCGGACGCCGATGAGATCAAGCGGAAGATCGCCCGTCTCCGCCGGGTGTAGGGCCTGGGCCTTCAGGGTGACGGTCCTCCTGGCTCTCCTGGTGGAGGGCTGCGCCATGTTCACCCAGCCGACCGCGCGGCCAGCGCCGAGGCCGGCACCCCCGGCGCCGAAGCCCGCCACGCCCTGGTACGTGACGGTGCCCTCGTTGAATTTGCGCGGCTGCGCGGACGTCGCGTGCCGCCAGGTGGGTGTCCTCGGCCAGAACGAGGCGGTGCTGCGCCTCCGGCAGAATGGGGAGTGGGTGGAGGTGCGGGTGGTCAAAACGGGGAAGACCGGCTGGGTGGCGGGTCGGTTCCTCGTGAATCGCCCGGTGGCAGTGCGCAGGCCCGGAGGGCCGGCCCCGGCCCCCCCGGCACCGGATGGTGCCGTGAATGAGGAATTCATGGAGTGAGCGCGCCCGACCCGATCCCCTGCCCTGCCTGCGGGGCCAAGGTTCTCTCCCCGGCCCGCTACTGCGACCTCTGCGGGACCGCGCTCGGTCCTGCGGCCACCAAGCCCCCGCCGAAGCCCCCCGCCTAGCGCCGCCCGGGCCAGTGCCGCTCGAACGCCGCGTTGTATTGGGCGATCAGGCCGGCGTCCGCGAACGAGAAGTAGTCCGCCTCCCCCACGATGAGGTGATCGAGGACCGGGATCTGGAGGAGCCGCCCGGCGCAGACCAGTTCCTCGGTCACCGCGTGATCCTCGGGGGAGGGGGCCGGGTGACCCGAGGGGTGGTTGTGGGCCAGGATGAGGGCAGCGGCCTGGCCCCGCTGGGCCGCCGCCAGCACCTCCCGGGGGTACACGGGGGACTCCGCGAGGGAGCCCTCGCTCACCGTGACCACATCCAGAATCCGGTGGCGCCGGTTCAGGAGCAGGACCAGGAACACCTCCCGGGGCCGGTCCCGGAGGAGCGGCTGCAGGAAGGCATAGACCGCCCGGGAGGAGGTCGCCGCCCCCTTCGGGCGCTTCACCTCGCTCTGCGCGCGCCGGCCGAGCTCGAAGGCGGCCTTGAGCTGGGCGATTTTGGCCGGCCCCAGGCCGGAGGTCTCGCGCAGGACCTCCACCTCCGCGGCGTCGAGAGCCCGGAGGGAGCCGAACCGTGTGAGGAGTTGGCGGGCCAGCGTAAGGGCACTCATCCCCGCCCGCCCGGTCCGGCAGAGGATGGCGAGGAGTTCCCCGTCGGTCAGGGCCCCGGGCCCGTCCCGCAGGAGGCGCTCCCGCGGCCGCTCCGCCGCGGGCCATTTCCGGATGGGGATGGCGCGGCGGCGCATGGTTCCTCTCAAGCCCCGCGGAGCGTGAGGATCAACAAGAACAGGCTGAGGCAGATCATGACGGCAGCGGTGCTCCAGGCGATGAGATTGAAGACGGGGGAGTTGACGTACTGTCCCATGAGGTCTCGGTCGTTGATGAGGCGGAGCATGAGGAGGAGGACGGCCGGGAGCAGGATGCCGTTCAGGACCTGGGAGGCCACCATGATCTCGATCAGGGGGGCGCCCGGCCACAGGATCGCGGCGGCCCCCGATCCCACGAGGATCAGGTAGATGGTGAAAAACCCGGGCGCCTCCCGCAGGGCACGGTCCACGCCGGTGACCCAGCCGAGCGCCTCGCAGACGGCGTAGGCGGTGGAGAGGGGGACGATGGCGGCGGCAAAGGCGGAGGCGTTGAAGAGGCCGACGGCGAAGAGGGCCGTGGCGTAGCGCCCGGCGAAGGGCTCGAGCGCCCGCGCCGCGTCCGCCGCGGTCTCGATCCGGACCCCGTGCGCGAACAGGGTGGCGGCGCAGGCCACAATAATGAAAAAAGCGATGAGGGCGGCCACGAGGCTCCCGAGGTAGGCGTCGAGCCTGGCGAGGGGGTACTCCTTGACCCGGATCCCCTTGTCCACCACGGAGGACTGGAGGTAGAACTGCATCCAGGGGGCGATGGTGGTCCCGACGAGCGCGATGAGCATCGTGATGTAGCCGGCCTCGACGTGGAAGGTGGGGGTCACGGTCGCCCGCAGGACGTCCCCCCAGGCGGGGCGGGCCAGGACGCCCGAGATGACGTAGACCACAAACACGGCGCTGGCCAGGAGAAAGACGCGCTCCACCAGCCGGTAGGTCCCGTGGATCACCAGCCAGGCCACCAGGCCTGCGACCGCCGGGACGGACAGGAAGCGGGGAACCCCGAAGATCTCCAGGGCGGCGGCGACGCCGGCGAACTCGGCCACGGTGTTGGCCCAGTTGGCCAGGACCAGGACCACCATCACGCCGGCCGTGAACCGGAGGCCGTAGACCTCCCGGATCAATTCGGCCAGCCCCTTGCCGGTGACCACGCCCATGCGGCTCCCCATCTCCTGGACGACCGCGAGGCTGATGGTGATGAAGAAGAGCGACCAGAGGAGGGAGGTGCCGTAGTGGGCGCCGGCCAGGGAGTAGGTGGCGATCCCACCCGCGTCCTGGTCCACGCTGGCGGTGATGATGCCTGGACCCATCACGGACAGGAACAGGAGGACGCGCCGCCTCCAGATCCGGGGAAAGAGCATGCCCGCTCCGGCCGACCAGGAGTGTCAGAGGTACTTCTTCGCCGCGCGCTGCTTCCAGATCAGGGGGATGAGGCGGCTGATCACGTCGTCCACGGTGATGATGCCCTCCAGGACCCCGCTGCCGCCCACCACGGGCAGGGCCAGGAGGTTGTACTTGGAGAAGGTCTCCGCCACCTCCTTCAGATCGGCCTCCGGGGGGACCCGGATGACCTCCTTCTCCATGACCTCGTCGAGGGTCCGCGTCGGGAGCGCGGTGAGCAACTCCCGGAGGCTCAGCACCCCTAACAGTCGCCCGTCGGGGTCCGTGAGATAGAGGGAGTAAATCGTCTCCACCTCGGGCGCCCGCTCCCGCAATTGCTCGAGCGCTGCACCCGTGGTGAGGGAGGGCGGGAAGGCGACGAACGCGGTCGTCATGAGACCCCCCGCGCTCTCCTGCGGATGCTCCAGGAGCTCCGCCACCTCCTCCGCCTCCTCCGGCTCCATGCTCTGGAGGAACTCCTGGGCACGGGGCTCGGGGATCTCGGAGAGGACGTCGGCCGCCTCGTCCGGCTGCATCCGCTCCAGGAGGTCCGAGGCCTTCTCCGGCTCCAGCATCTGAAGGACCGCGGCCTGCACCTCCGTCTCCGTCTCCGCCAGCGTCTCCCCGGCCGTCTCCGCGTCCAGGGCTTGGAGGATCGTCGCCCGCTCGCTGGGGTTCAGTTCCTCGACGATCTCCGCGATGTCGGCGGGGTGCAGACGGGCCAACTTGGTATAGACCGCCTGCCGCTTCGCGCGCGTGAGTTCCGTCTCGATCGGCTCCACGTGCTCCCAGGAGACCGCGTCCCGGGGGATCGCGAGGTTGAGGGCTCGGCCGAGACGCTCCAGGCCCGGGAAGTGGCGGAGCAGGCCTCGCGGTCCCACGTCCACCCGGACGACCAGGTAGCGCCCATCCTGCCGCTTCAGGGCCACGTCGTTCACCCGCACCACCCGATGCCGGGCCGTGTCCATCACCTTCTTGTCCAGAATGTTCTTGGCCAGGAACATCTCGCTGAGCCGGAGCCACTGCGGCCGGATGGCGGCAGCCGCGCAGGCGAGGGCCAGCGCCCCCCCGGGAGTCTGGTCGAGGCTGGCAACCTGCTCCCAGGAGACCAGGAGGTCCGCCTCCTTCGGTCTGGCCACTACCACCTTGGTGACCCGGGGGAAGATCCCCCGGAAGAGCACGACCAGGTCCTTGAGCCGCCCCACGAGGGCACCCGTGGAGTCCAGCACGGACCGGTGGCGAAGCTGGGAGAGGGTGGTCTCGGCGTTCGGGATCGGCTCGGCCATGGTCGGGCGGTGCCGGCATCGTGGCGGCCCGCACGGCCTTCTTAGTATGCGGGGTGTGACCCTGTCAACCCCCGGCCCTTTTCCCCTGGAGGGCCCCCGGGCCCTGTGCTATGGTCCTGCGGGGATCTGGCGATGCGCTTTCTCGCCGACGCCATGGTGGGCCGCCTGGCCAAGTGGCTCCGGGTCCTGGGCTACGATACCCTCTACCAGCGGGATGGGGACGACGAGGTCCTCCTCGCGACCGCGGCGGCGGAGGGGCGGGTGCTCCTGACCCGGGATACCCGCCTGCCTCGCGGGGACCTCCCCGCGGGGAGCCTCCTCATCCGGAGCGACCGAGTGGAGGATCAGATCCGCGAGGTCCTCCGGGCGTATGATCTCCGACCGAAGAGCCCGGGGACGCGCTGTCTCCGCTGCAATGCCCTCCTGGCCCCGGTCTCCCGCGAGGGGGTGGCGGGGAGAGTGCCCGATTTCGTCCTGAAGCGCTACACCGCCTTCCGCACGTGCCCCCTCTGCCGGCGCATCTACTGGCCCGGGACCCACCGGAGGCGGATGGGGGAGGTCCTGGCCCGCCTATGCGGGTGATCTTCATGGGGACGCCGGCCTTCGCCGTGCCGTCCCTCGAGCGGGTGCTGCGGGACGGGCACCAGGTCGCCGCGGTCGTCACGCGCCCCGACCGGCCGGCGGGGCGGGGGCAAGCGATGGCGCCGTCCCCCATCAAAGTTGCGGCGGCGCGTGCGGGCCTTTCCCTCCTGCAGCCCGTGAGCCTGAAGGCCCCGGAGGCGCAGGCGGCGCTCGCGGCGCTCCGCCCGGACGTTATGCTGGTGGTGGCCTTCGGACAGATCCTCCCCGGGTCCCTGCTGGCGCTGCCCCGCCACGGGTGCTTCAACGCGCACGCCTCTCTCCTCCCCCGCTACCGGGGGGCCGCGCCGATCGCGTGGGCGCTCATCCGGGGTGAGCAGGTGACGGGGGTCAGCATCATCCGGATGAGCGAGCGCGTGGACGCCGGGCCAATCCTCTTGCAGCGGACGGAGCCGATCCACGACGACGACACGGCTGGCACGCTGGGTGAGCGTCTATCGCGCCTGGGCGCGGAGGCGCTGGCGCAGGCCCTGGTGCTCCTGGATCGGCGGGAGGCGCGTCCCGTTCCTCAGGACGAGGCGCAGGCGACGTCCGCGCCGAAACTCACGGCGGCGGACCAGCGTCTCGACTGGACGGAGGGGGCGGTTGCGCTCCGGAACAGGGTGCGGGGCTTGACACCCGAGCCCGGGGCACTCACAGTCCTGGCCGGAGAGACGCTGCGCGTTCTGGTCGCCGCTGCGCAGGAGGGGGAGGCGGGAGCGCCGCCCGGGACCCTGGTCGCCGTCGAGCGGGGGGGTCCGCTGGTGGCCACGGGGCGGGGACGGCTCTGTCTCCTCAAGGTCCAGCCGGAGGGGAAGCGGCCGATGGAGGGGGCCGCGTTCGCCCGGGGGCGGCGGCTTCAGCCGGGGGCCCGCTTTGGCTGATCGGGTGAGCGGCGCCCGCGCCCTCGCCGTACATATTCTGACGCGGGTCGAGCGGGACCGGTCCTACGCCTCTCTGCTCCTCGACGCGACGTTGGCGCGGGAGGGGCTTCAGGCGAAGGAGGCGGCGCTCCTCACCGAGTTGACCTACGGTGTCGTGCGCTGGCGGGGGACGCTGGACTGGCTCTTGGAGACCGTGGGGGGGCGGCGCGTCGCGGATCTCCCGGTCCGGCTCCGGCAGATCCTCCGGGTGGGGGCGTACCAGCTCCGGTTCTTGAACCGGATCCCGGCCTACGCGGCCGTGAGCGAGGCGGTCGCCCTGGCCAAGGGGGCCGGCGGCCACCAGGGATGGGCCAGCCTGACAAACGCGCTGCTGCGACGATTCGCGGACCGGCGAGACACCCTGCCGGCGCCGGAGATGGAGGATGCGGCCGAGCGGCTGGCGCTCACGTTCTCCCACCCGGCCTGGCTCGTTCGGCGCTGGCTCAGCCGATTCGGGGAAGGAGAGGCCACCGCTCTGCTTGAGGCGAATCAGACCCCTGCCCCGACGGTGCTCCTGGTGAACCGGCTCCGAACGGAGCCGGGTGCCGTGGCTGCGCGCCTCTCCGCGTCCGGGGTGGCGAGCGAGGTCAGCCCGCTGCTGCCCGACGCCTTTCGGGTCCGCGAGGGGGGACGGGTCCGGTACGATCCCCTCCTCCACGAGGGGCATGTCCAGGTGATGGACGAGGGGGGGGCGCTGGCGGTGGCCCTGCTGGATCCGCAGCGGGGCGAGACGATCCTGGATGCCTGCGCCGGAGGGGGAAACAAGGCGGCCCGAATGGCAGCGCTGATGGGGAATGCCGGGCGCATCGTGGCACTGGATGTGAGTGACCGCGCACGGCGGCGGCTGCGCGAACTCTGCGCGCGCCTTGGCGCGGCCATCGTGGAGCCGAGAGCCGGGGACGCCCGGCAGGCCTCCCGCCACCTGCCCGAGGGGGCGGACCGGGTGCTAGTGGATGCCCCCTGCACCGGGCTCGGGACGTTACGTCGCCATCCGGAGATCCGCTGGCGCGTGCTCGAGGCCGACCTCGCTCGCCTGGGGGCTCTCCAGCGAGCGCTGCTCCGGGGTGCGGCAGAGGTCGTCCGGCCCGGGGGATGCCTGGTCTATGCGGTCTGTAGCACCGAGCCCGAAGAAGGGGAGGCGGTCGCGGAGGCCTTCGGGCGGGATGTCCCGGCGTTCCGCGAGGAGGTTCCGGCCGGCTTCCCGGTTGCCTCCTGCACGCGCCTCCCGCATGGGGGCTTCCGGACCTTCCCCCACCGGCAGGGATGCGATGGCTTCACCTTCGTCCGGTGGCGGCGGGAGAGCGCGTGAATCCGCGCCTGCGTGCCTGGCTCGCCATCGCCCTGAAGGGCGCGGGGGTCCTCCTGGGGATGGCGGGTCTGGCCATCCTGGCCGGGTATGTGGCCATGCAGTTCGCCCTGGAGACGGACAAGGTCCAGGTGCCCAACGTGATCGGGATGGACCTGAAGGATGCCGCGGCGCTCCTCAGGGAGGTGGGGCTCCAGCCCCGGATGGTGACCGACGAGTACAGCCGGACCATCCCCCGGGGGGGCGTCATCACGCAATCCCCGCCGGGCGGGACGCGGGCCCGGAGGAACAAGGAAATCCGCCTGACCGTGAGCCGGGGGACCGACGAGATCCTGGCCCCCAGCGTGACGGGCGGGCCCCTCAGCCGGGCGCAACGGACGCTGGCGGAGCACGGGATGACCGTGGGTCTCCTTGCCCGGGTCCACTCCGGGACTTTCGCGGCCGACGAGGTCATCGCCCAGGATCCGCTGCCGGGCTTCCCCGCGCGGCGGGGGAGCGCCATGAACCTCCTGGTGAGCCAGGGGCGGGAGGAGCCCTACTACGTCATGCCCTCCCTGGTCGGAAGCCGCGCGTCCGATGCCCTGGCGCTCCTCAAGCGCCTGAACCTGGAGCCGCGGGTGAGTTACGAGGCCCAGTTTGGCTGGGAGGGCTTCGTGCTGACGCAGGAGCCGCCCCCAGGCACCCGGATCCGGGCGAAGGAGCGGGTCGCCCTCACCGTGGGAAACTAGTGCAAACGAGATCAATTGGGTGACAAAAGGTCCGGGTGGCGCCGGATGCCGCCCCAGGGCCCCCGTAGCGGAGGGGGGGCCCATCGGCCTGTGGCCGAGGGGGGGAACCACGGGAGGGTTCCC
>CAZRDA010000022.1:0-12837 GCA_964598715.1 uncultured bacterium
AAGGCAAGAAGCGGATGAAGCAGGTGGGGCGGGTGGAGATCCCGCAGGAGGCCTTCATGGCCGTCCTGCGGCTGAGGGAATAGGGAGGACGGGGGGAGGAGCGGCCCGGGAGATTCCGGCGGGAGGCGGGGACGGAGGATGATGGACGAGCGGGAGCAGGCGGTGGAGCGAGAGAGCAACGCGGCGGCGCTCGACGTCCCGCGCAAGAAGTCCACGGCGCGGGAGTGGGGCGAGGCCATTCTGGTGGCGGTGGTCCTGGCCCTCGTCATCCGGACCTTCGTCATCCAGGCGTTCAAGATTCCGTCGGGCTCCATGCTGGAGACGCTGCAGATCGGGGATCACCTCCTCGTGAACAAGATGATCGTGGGGACCATCGTGGAAATCCCCCTGACCCGGATCATGCTCTTCCGGGTCCCGCGGGTCCGAGAGCCGCGGCGGGGAGAGATCCTGGTCTTCCAGTTCCCGCGCGATACCAGCCGGGATTTCATCAAGCGGGTCATCGGCCTGCCGGGTGAGGTGGTGGCCATCCGCGATAAGCGGGTCACCATCAACGGGGAGCCGCTCGAGGAGCCCTACGTCATCTACCGCGGGGGTCCTCCCACGAGCACGTCCCTTCCGGCCCCGCTCGCGAGGGCGGGCGCGGCGGTCCCCGCCTGCAGCGCCCGCGAGGGGGGCTATCTCAGGGAGCGGGACGACTACGGGCCATGCCGGGTCCCGGACGGCCACCTCTTCATGATGGGGGACAACCGGGACCAGAGCGAGGACAGCCGGACGTGGGGACCCCTTCCGATCGAACTGATTCGAGGGAAAGCCTTGATCATCTACTGGTCATGGGACCGCCATCGGTTCCTGCCCCGCTGGGGCCGGATCGGGACCCTTGTGCGATGAGGTGCCAGATGGCCCTCGGCCATACCGGTTCCGAAGCCGTTCCGTCGCCATGAAACCGCTGGCGCTGTACCTGCACATCCCCTACTGCCTCTCCCGGTGCCACTACTGTGACTTCAACACTTATGTCCTGGATCCGCCGCAGTCCCGGGAGTACGTGCGGGCGCTCGCCGCAGAGGTCCGCCACTACGGCGCGGCGCTCGAGGAGCCGCGGCAGGTCGAGACCATCTTCTTCGGCGGAGGAACACCCTCCATCCTGCCGCCCGAGGACCTCTGCGCCCTCCTGGAGGCCTGCCGCGCCGCGTTTCCCGTCTCCCCGGAGGTGGAGGTGACGCTGGAGGCGAACCCCGAGACAGTGAAGGCCGAGGCGTTTGCTACGCTCCTCCGCGGCGGTTTCAACCGCGTGAGCCTGGGCGTCCAGGCACTCCAGGCCGGTCTCCTGCACGTCCTCGGCCGCCCGCATACCCCCGCCAGGGCCGCCGAGGCGTTTGCCGCGATCCGGGCAGCGGGCTTCCAGAACGTGAACCTGGACGTGATGTTCGGTCTGCCGGGCCAGTCCCTCAGGGACTGGTCCCGGACTCTGGAAGGGGTGCTGGCGATGGGTCCGGAGCACGTCTCCACCTACGGGCTCACCGTCGAGGACGGGACCCTCTTCGGACGCCTCTCCCGCGAGGGCGCCCTCCCGCTCCCTGCCGAAGGAGCCCATCTCGCCATGTACCGGGGGGCCATCCGGGTGCTCCCGGCGGCGGGGTACCGTCGCTATGAAATTTCCAACTTCGCTCGGCCAGGCTTCGAGTGTTGCCACAACCTCACCTACTGGCGCCAGGGGGAGTACCTGGGGCTCGGGGCCGGGGCCCACGGGTATCTCGGGGGGATGCGCTATATGAACCACCGCCTCCCCGCCGCCTACATCGCTGCCGTGAGGAGCCAGGGGATTGCCGTCACCACCCGGGAACACCCGTCGCCGCTGGAGCAGGCGGAGGAAGCCCTCATGCTGGGCCTTCGCCTGGCCGAGGGGATAGATTTCTCCGCATTCACGGTCCGCTTCGGCCTTCCGGATTCGGCAGTTGACCCTGGGGTGCTGGCCCGCCTGGAAGGCCTGGGGCTCATCGAGGCGCGCGGGGGCCGGCTGCGGCTCACAGAGGCGGGACTCCCTGTGTCGGATAGTGTTATCACGGAGTTCGTCGCTTCCCTCGCCGTCCCGGCGGGGATTCACGCTTGACAATACGGGCGTGTTTTTCTATGTTCGGCACAAGTTAGCACTCTCTAAACGAGAGTGCTAAGAGCAAGGGGACCCCGGCAATGGCGCAAGGACAGGCCTCACTCACGGAGCGGCAGCGGGGGGTCCTCCGGGCGGTCATCCATGACTATATCCACTCGGCGGAGCCGGTCGGCTCCCGGAGCGTCTCCCGCCGGTATGCTTTCCACCTCGGCCCGGCGAGCATCCGGAACGTCATGGCGGACCTGGAGGAACTGGGCTACCTCGCCCAGCCGCACACCTCGGCCGGACGCGTCCCCACCGACATGGGCTATCGGTTCTACGTGGATGCCCTGATGGACCCCACTCGACTCACGCCCGAGGAGGAGGGGCTCATCGAGAGCCGCTTCAGCCCGGCCCGGGGCCAGGTGGAGGGGCTCATGCGGGAGACCAGCCAGGTCCTGGGGAGCCTCTCCCGCTGCGCGGGGGTGGTCCTCGGCCCCCGCTTTGACCAACTCCAGGTCAAGCGCCTGGAGTTCGTGAACCTGGCGCCTGACCGGGTCCTGCTCATCCTGGTCTCCACCTCCGGCGTCGTCCACCACAAGGTCGTGACGGTGGATGAGGTCCTCTCCCAGGAGGAGCTGAACCGCGTTGCCCGCTACTTGAATGACCTGCTCCACGGCCTGACCTTGCGAGAGGTCCGGCAGGTGCTCCTGGCCAGGATGGCCGAGGAGAAGGCCCTCTACGATACGCTCCTCCGGCGGGCGCTCGACCTCGGTCGCAAGACCGTGGAGGGGGAGCCGTTCGCGGAGGTCTACATCGGCGGGACCAGCCACATCATGGAGCAGCCGGAGTTCGCCGATGGCGAGAAGATGCGGGCGATCTTCGCCGCCTTCGAGGAGAAGTCCCGGCTGGTCAAGATCCTGGACCGGTGTCTCGAGGATGCGGGGCTCACCGTGATCATCGGACGGGAACTCGAGGACGTGGGGCTGGAGGAGTTGAGCCTGGTGGCCTCCCCCTTCTTCCAGGGGGGGGTGCTGCTCGGCGCCGTCGCGGTACTGGGCCCGACGCGGATGCCATACGACAAGGTGGTCTCGCTGGTCGGGTACACCGCGCGCCTGGTGAGCCGCCTGCTGACGGCCGAGGTCTCCTGAGGACAGGATGGGGGAAGCAGCCGCCACGCCCGCTCCGGAGCCGACCGCGGAGCCGGGAGGCCACCCGGAGGACTCCGCCTCAGGCGCCCCGGAAGCGGGGCCGGACCCCCGGGAGCAGGAGATCGCCCGCCTGAACGACCGACTCCTGCGCCTGGCGGCGGAATTCGAGAATTACAAGAAGCGGGTGGCGCGCGACCGGGTCGAGTTGATCCGGTCCGCCAACGAGGGCCTGCTCCTGGAACTCCTTCCCGTGCTGGACAACCTGGAGCGCGCCCTCGCCGCCGCCCGCAAGACCGACAGCACCGGGGCGCTGGTGGAGGGGGTGGACCTGGTCCTCCGCCTCTTCCAGGGGGTGCTGGAGCGGGCCGGGGTCAAGCCGATGGACAGCGTGGGTCAACCCTTTGACCCGAGCATGCACCAGGCCGTGGCGGTCGTCGAGGCCCCCGAGGCGCCGGACCGGACGGTCCTGGAGGAGGTCCAGCGCGGCTACTGGATCCACACGAGGATCCTCCGGCCCGCCATGGTGAAGGTGGCCCGGGCCTCCGCGCCTGCCGGCACCGGGCCCGAGGATCGGAACGCGTGAGCAAGCGGGACTACTACGAGACCCTGGGCATTGACCGGGAGGCCTCCCCGGAGCAGGTCAAGAAGGCCTACCGGAAGCTTGCCCACCAGTGTCACCCCGACAAAAATCCCGGTAACAAGGACGCCGAGGAGCGCTTCAAGGAGGTCTCGGAGGCGTACGAGACGCTGAGGGATCCGGAGAAGCGCGCGGCGTACGACCGCTTCGGCCACGCTGGCGTCGGGCGGAGCGCGGAGGGGTTCTCGGACTTCGCCGATGTCGGGTTCGGCGGGCTCTTCGACGACCTGTTCGAGGGCTTCTTCGGGACGGCCGGCCGCCGGCGGGGTGCCGGCCAGCGCGGGGCCGATCTCCGGTACAATCTCACGATCAGTCTGGAAGAGGCGGCCCGGGGCCTCGAGCGGGAAGTGGTGATTCCCCGTCTGGATGCCTGCGCCTCCTGCGGCGGGACGGGGCTCAAGCCCGGCAGCCGACCCAAGACCTGTAGTGCCTGCCGGGGGACAGGCCAGGTCCGGTTCTCTCGGGGCTTCCTGACCGTCAGCCAGCCGTGCCACCGGTGCCGCGGGGAGGGGTCCATCCTGGAGGATCCGTGCCGCACCTGCCAGGGGCAGGCGCGGGTGAGAGTCGAGCGAACCCTCTCAATGAAGATCCCGCCCGGCGTGGAGACCGGCACCCGGCTGCGGATCGGCGGGGAGGGGGAAGCCGGCATCCGGGGCGGCGGGCGCGGCGACCTCTACGTGGTCATCCAGGTGGCAGAGCACCCCCTCTTCGTCCGGGATGGGGATGACCTCGTCTGCGATGTCCCCATCTCCTTCAGCCAGGCCGCCCTCGGCGCCGAATTGAAGATCCCGACCTTGGCCGGCTCGACCAAACTCAAGATCCCCCCGGGGACCCAGTCCGGGGCCGAGGTCCGCCTCCGGGGCCGGGGGATGCCCAGCCTGCGCGGGTACGGCGTCGGGGATCTCCGGGTCCGGGTCCTGGTGGAGATTCCCACACAACTCACCGCCCGCCAGCGGCAGTTGCTGGAGGAGTTCGCCACCCTCGAGAACGGCGATGGAGCCCCCCTGAGCAAGCGGTTCCTGGAGAGGGTCCGCGACCTCCTGGGGAACTGAGCCCAGCCCCGCCGTGACTTCCCCCGCCCGTTCTTCCTGGCTTGAGGTCACCCTTACCCTGCCGCGGGAGTGGGCCGAGGCGGCCGGGAATGTCCTCCTGGAGTGGGGGGCCCCCGGGCTCATCGAGGGGACCGCAGGCAAGTCGGTCCTTCTCACGGCCCACCTGTCGGCCGCCCCCAGGGGGTTCGGGAGGCGCCTGCGCGTCTATCTGAGGGCCCTGGGCGAGGCGAGCGGGGTTCCGGGACCTTTCGCCGCGCGCCTGGCCCGGCGGACCGATCCCGGCTGGGCGAGCCAGTGGCGGGCCTTCCACCGGCCCCTGCGCTTCGGCCGGCTGGTGGTGGCCCCCTCCTGGTGTGACGGGACCCTCGAGCCCGGGGAGGTGCTGATCCGTCTGGACCCCGGGATGGCTTTCGGGACCGGGCAGCATCCGACCACGGCCTCCTGCCTGCGGGCCCTCGCCCAGTGGATCAGGCCGAGGATCCCGGTCCTCGACCTCGGGACCGGCTCGGGGCTCCTGGCGCTCGCCGCGGCGTCCCTCGGGGCCCGACCGGTCCTCGCCCTGGACACCGATCCCGCGGCGTGCGCCGCCGCAGCCGCCAACTGCCGCCGGAACGGCCTCTCGGCCGTCGTCCGCGTCTGCTGCGGCTCCCTCGATGCCCTCGCTCCGCGTGCCACCTTCGCCGTGATCGTCGCCAACCTGACGGGGGCGGCGCACCTGGCCCTGCTGCCCGATCTCGCCCGCCGCCTCGCTCCCGGGGGACGGGCGGCGCTCGCCGGCATTCTCGAGGAGCAGGCACCTCACGTGCGGCGGGCCGCGCTGGCAGCGGGCCTCGCAGTTGTCGGGAGCCGCCGGGCCGGCGAGTGGGTGACGCTCCACCTCACCCGATCCGCCTGAGGCGCGCGGAGGCGCGGGGATGCGGCATCGCTTCGCCATAGCCGCGGGGCAGATCCGGGAGGGGCGGGCCACGCTCACGGGGCCGGTTGCCCGCCAGATCGCCCGCGTCCTGCGCCTCGGCCCGGGGGACGAGATTCTCCTCTTCGACGAGGAGGGGGTGGAGCATACCGCGCGCCTCCTCCGGGTGGCCCCCTCCCGCGTCGAGGCAGCCGTCGAAGGCACCTCCCGACCCGGGCGGGAGTCCCCTCTCCGCCTGACGGTCGCCCCCGCCCTCCTCCGCGGCCCCCGCATGGATCTCCTGGTCGAGAAGGCGACGGAGCTGGGCGTGACAGCCATCGCACCCCTGCACCTCCGCCGCTGCGTCGCGACCGGGTCGGGGCGCCTCACGCGCTGGCGCGCCATCGCGCGAGAGGCGGCCGAGCAGTCGGGCAGGACGCGCCTGCCGGCCATCGAGGCGCCGGTTCCGCTCGCCACGTTCCTGGCGACCCTGCCCGCGGAGGCGATCCGGCTCGCGCTCTGGGAAGGGGAGGGGGGGCTGCCCTTCCACTCCCTCGATGTGGCGGGCCTGCGCTCCCGACCCGCCGTCCTCGTGGTGGGGCCGGAAGGGGGGCTGAGCCGGGAGGAGGTGGAGACCCTCCGGGAAGCCGGCTTTGCGCTGCTCACGCTCGGCCCCCGGATCCTCCGGGCCGAGACGGCTCCCCTCGCTGCCCTCGCGCTCCTCCAGTTCCTCGCGGGCGATCTGGGCTGAGGGAGCCGGTCGGAGCCTTGATTTTTGGAGGCCCCTGTGTGACCATGAGCCCGCTGCGGGGCCGCGCATCGGTCTCTGGGGAGGACATGGGGGCAGCGCGTCTGCTCATCGTGGACGACGACGAGAGCCTCCGGACCTCGCTCTGCGATGCCTTCCGGCTGGAGGGATATGCGGTCACGGGGGCCGCCGACGCCCAGGAGGCGCTCCCCCTCATTCAGGGGACCACGTTCGACGTCCTGATTAGCGACCTGATGCTCCCCGGGATTGACGGCCTCTCCCTCCTGGAGAAGGCCCGGGGTGTCCTGCCGGAGGCCGTTTTTATTCTCATGACGGGCCAGGGGACAGTGGAGTCGGCCATCCGCGCGCTCAAGGGGGGAGCCTACGACTACATCCTCAAGCCCTTCAAACTGGAGGGGCTCCTCCATGTGGTGGGCCGGGGCCTGGAACAGCAGCGCCTGCGGCGCGAGAATCTCGCCCTGGCCGAGATCAACCGCCGCCTCACCGAGATTGACCAGATCAAGTCGGACCTCCTCTCGGCGATCACCCACGAGTTCCGGACGCCCCTCACCATCATCTACGGATGGATGGACCTGCTCCTCTCCGGGCAGTTCGGGGACCTCTCCGGGGGCGCCCGGGAAAGTGTGGAAGCCATCGGCCACTCGGCCCGCCGGCTGGGCCGCCTCATCGCCAACCTGCTGGCCTACGTGGAGTTCGAGCGGAAGGAGGCGGCGTTGCAGGAGCAGGTGGTGGATCTGGGTGAGATTCTCCGCCAGACCGCGCGGCAGCTGGCCGAAGAGTACGCCGAGAAGCGCGTGCGGGTCGAGTTCCTCCGGGAGGTCCGGGAGGCCTCCCTCCGGGCGGATCCCGAGAAGCTGATCCTCCTCTTCAGCAACCTCGTGGAGAACGCCATCAAGTTCAACCGGCCCGGCGGGCAGGTCCTGCTGGAGGCGGCGGCGGCGGACGGGACGGCCACCGTCACCATCACGAACACCTTCGGCCGGATCCCCCGGGAGCGTCTGGCGCGCCTCTTCGAGCCCTTCACGCAGGGGGACATGACCCTGACCCGGGAAGCGGGGGGGCTCGGGTTGGGGCTGGCGGTCGCCCGGGCCATCGTGGAGGTCCACGGGGGGAGCATCGCGTTTCTCGACGCCGAGCACCAGGGGACCGCCGTGACCGTCACCCTCCCCCTCGGCGGTTCCGCAGCGGGGGAGCGACCGGTGTGAGCGGCCGGCCCAGCCTCTGCCTCGTTGACGGCTCCTCCTACGTCTACCGCGCCTTTCACGGCCTCCCCCCCCTCACCGGCCCCGGCGGCCGCCCGACCAATGCGATCTACGGGTTTACCACGATGCTCCTCAGGCTCCTGCGGGAGCAGGCGCCGGAGTACGCGGGCATCGTCTTCGACGCCGAGGGGCCGACCGAGCGGCACCTGGCCTTCGAGGCCTACAAGGCCCACCGCCCCCCCATGCCCGAGGCGCTCGCCGTCCAGCTCCCGGACATCCGCGAGGTGGTGGCGGGACTCCGGCTCCCCTTCGTGGCAGAGCCGGGGCAGGAGGCGGACGACCTGCTGGGCAGCCTGGCGCTCCGGGGGGCGGCATCCGGCTTCGACGTGGTCCTGGTGACGGGCGACAAGGACATGTGTCAGGTGGTCGGGCCCCACGTCCGGCTCTACGACAGCATGCGGGGCCGCTGGACGGGAGAGGCGGAGGTCCGGGAGCGGTTCGGGGTCCCCCCCGCCTCCGTGCCGGAGGTGATGGGCCTCATGGGGGACAGCGTGGACAATATCCCGGGGGTCCCGGGGGTGGGCGAGAAGACGGCGAAGCAACTCATCGCCGAGTTCGGCTCCATCGAGAATCTCCTCGGCAGCCTTCCGGCCGTGAAGCGGCCCCGACTCCGGGAGGCCCTGGCGGCGCACGCGGAGCAGGCCCGCCTGAGCCGGGCCCTCGCCACGATCCGGACGGACCTGCCGGTCCCCCTCCATCCCGAAGTCTTCCGCCGGAAGCCCCCCGACCTGGCGGCCCTGGGGAATCTCTTCAAGGCCCTGGGGTTCACCCGGCTGCTCGAGGCGGTCGCCCAGGGTGCCTTGCCGGGCCTGCCGGCGGGGGCGGCCCCGTGAAGCCGGCGGGTGTCAGCCTCACCGGGAACGCCCTCCTCTTCGGCCACGATGCGACGCCCCACCTGGTGGCCTTCGAGAAAAGCGGGGAGAGCGAGGTCTGCTGTTACACCCGGGAGAGCGGGTCGCTCCTGAGCCGCCGGGTCCCGTTCCGCCCCTTTCTCCTGCTGGCCAGCACCGACCTCCTGAAAGGCTACGGCGGCGCCGTGGAGGTGGAGGCGCTCGCGGGGGAAGTCCCCCTCAGGTATCTGGCCCGCGTTCCCGGATGGGCGGAGGCACAGAAGCTCCGGGCCCACGTCCAGAAGGTCTCGGGAAAGACGCCCGCCGCCCCCGAGGCTCCCTATCGCTTCTTCAACGACCCTGTCCACCAGCACCTCCTGGTCTCGGGGCAGACCCACTTCCTCGGACTCGCCTTCGAGGAGTTGACGCGCCTGCAACTCGACATCGAGACCTACTGCGCCCCCGGGTTCGAGTTCCCCAACGCCGAGCGGGAGGCGGACCGGATCACGGCCATCGCGCTCAGCGACAGCAGCGGCTGGGAGCGGGTCCTGTCGGGGCGGGACCTCACCGAAGCGGCCATGCTCCAGGAAGTGAGCCGGGAGATCCAGGCGCGCGATCCCGATGTCCTGGAGGGGCACAACCTGTTCCGCTTCGACCTTCCCTACCTTGAGGCCCGGGCGGCCCGCCACGCCATCCCCCTCCGGTGGGGCCGGGATGGGAGCGCCCTTGCCGGGCATCCCTCCCGGCTCCAGGTGGCGGAGCGGACCATCACCTACACGAAGTACGAGGTCTTCGGCCGCCACATCGTGGACACCTGGATGCTGGCGAACTTCTACGACGTGGCGGCCCGGGAGCTGGAGGGGTACGGGCTCAAGGAGGTCGCCCGGCACTTCGGCCTGACTGCCCCCGACCGGGTGACCATCCCGGCCCACCGGGCCTCCTGGTACTTCGACCACGACCCGGAGACGCTCTGCCGGTATGCGCTGGACGATGTCCGCGAGACGGCCGCGCTGGCCGCGCTCCTCAGCCGGTCGTACTTCGTGCAGGCGCAGATCTTTCCCTACTCGTACCAGAACGTCATCCTGCGTGGGACCGCCACCAAGATTGACGCGCTCCTGATCCGGGAGTATGTGCGGCAGCGGCGGGCCATTCCTGTTCCCGGACCCGCCCAGCCCTTCGCGGGAGGGTACACCGCCGTCAAGTACGTGGGGGTGGCAGAGTCCGTCCTGCACTGCGACGTGGCCTCCCTCTACCCCTCCCTCATGCTGAAGGACGGGCTGTTCCCCCGGAGCGACACGCTCGGGGTCTTCCCGTCGCTCCTCAAGGACCTGCGGGCCTTCCGCCTCGAGGCCAAGGCGGCCGCCCGGTCGGCGCCCACGGAACGGGAGCGGCAGGGGGCGGAGGCGCTCCAGGCCACGTTCAAGATTTTGATTAATTCTTTCTACGGGTACCTCGGCTTTTCGGTGGGCCACTTCAACGACTTCGAACAGGCGAAGCGCGTCGCGGCGGCGGGGCGCGATCTCATCCGGTCCGTGGTGGCGTGGCTGGAAGCGCGGGGGTGCCAGGTGATCGAGGTGGACACCGACGGCCTGTACTTCATGCCCCCGCCCTCCGTCCGGGGGGCGGAGGCCGAGGCCGCACTGGTGGAGGAGCTGACCCGGACCCTCCCCGCCGGGATCACCCTCGAGTTCGACGGCCGCTACCCGGCCATGTTCTCCTACAAGATGAAAAACTACGCCCTGCTGGACGAGGCGGGGCGCCTCCGGATCCGGGGGTCCGGCCTCCGCTCCCGGGGGCTGGAGCTCTTCCAGCGGCGCTGGATGGAGGAGATGTTCCGTCTGGCCCTGACGGGAGAGCAGGAGAAGGTCCCGGCGCTCCTGGACCGCTACCGGTCCGCCTTCCGGAATCACGAGTTCGACATCGAGATGTTCATGAAGACCGAGACGTTGCAGGAGTCGCTGGAAAGTTATCGGGAGAAGGTCCGGCAGAAGAAGCGCAACCCGGCGGCCGCCTACGAGCTGGCCCTCCGGGCCGAGCGCCCCTACCAGCCGGGGGATCAAATCTCGTATTACGTGACCGGGCGCGGCCGGAAGGTGAAGGTCCACGAGTCCGGGAAGCTGGCGGCGGAGTGGGACCCGGCCTCTCCGGACGAGAACGTGGAATACTATGTCGGGAAATTGGAGGACCTGCACGAGAAGTTCCTCCCCATCCTGCAGGGGGGGCGGCCGGTTGCGGGGGAAGAGGGAGAGGAGGAGGCCTGAGCGATGCTGGTGGTGGGCCTCACCGGGGGCATCGCCACCGGTAAGAGCACCGTGGCCCGGATGCTCGAGGAGCGGGGGGCGGCGGTCCTGGATGCGGATGCTCTGGTCCACGAATTGCAGGCGCCCGGGACTGAGGTTTTCCGCGCCATCCTGGACGCCTTTGGCCCCGGGATCCTGGCCGCCGACGGAACACTGGACCGGGGCAAGCTCGGCGCGCGCGTCTTCGCCGATCCGGAGGCCCGGCGGACCCTCGAAGGGATCGTCCACCCGGCGCTCACGGCCCAGATCGTGCGGCGCGTGGACGCCCTCCGGGGGGAAGGGCGGACTCTCCTGTGTGTCCTGGAGGCGGCCCTCCTGGTGGAGGGGGGACGGCGGGGGATCGTGGACCGGCTCGTAGTGATCACGGCTCCGGAGGAGCAGCAGGTGGCCCGCCTGCGGGCGAAGGGCGAGCTGAGCGAGCGGGAGGCCTGGCGGCGGGTGCGGGCCCAGCTCCCCTCGGCGCTCAAGGCCCTCCACGCGGATGACGTCCTCGTGAACGATGGCGACCTCGCGAGTCTGGCCCGCCAGGTCGCTGACCTGGCCGATGCCCTCCTCCGGGAGGCGGCAGGGGAGGAAAAAACCCCTTGACACGGTGGATGGCCGTTTCTATACTGTGCAGGATTTGAACCGCTCGAGCCTGTCACTCCTGCGAACGTCCTGGAAGGCAGCCATCCTAGCATCCCTTGCGGTCTCCACCAAGGCTCTCAGAATGCAGGCTCTGGTGGCAGCCAGGTCGTAAGCGCGTGATGTCAGAACACCCCGCGTCTGGACACAGTGGACGGCGATCCCCTACCCGCAGGACCTAACCTGTATATCCGCCCCGCGCCGGATGGCGGCTGCAGTGCCGGGGCATGCGGCCGCTTCCTCCCCCTGAGGAGACCCCGAAGCACAGAGGAAACCAGCGCATGACAGCAGAACGCGAAGAAGCGGTCAAGGACGCGCCCCGCGCGGCGCTCATGAACATCGCCGACCTGAAGGACAAGACCATCTTGGAATTGGGCGCCCTCGCCCGCCAGTTCGGGGTGGTGGGGGCCAGCGGCCTCCGGAAACAGGAGCTCATCTTCAAGATCCTGGAGGCCCAGACCGAGAAGAACGGGCTGATCTTCGCCGAGGGGGTCCTGGAGATCCTCCCGGATGGCTTCGGCTTCCTCCGCTCGCCGGACTACAACTACCTCCCGGGGCCGGATGACATCTACGTCTCCCCCTCCCAGATCCGCCGGTTCGACCTCCGGACCGGAGACACGGTCTCCGGGCAGGTCCGGCCCCCCAAGGAGGGGGAGCGGTACTTCGCCCTCCTGAAGGTCGAGGCGGTCAACTTCGAGTCCCCGGAACTCATCAAGGAAAAGATCCTCTTCGACAACCTGACCCCCCTCTTCCCCAACCGGCGCTTCCGGCTGGAGACCACCTCCGACGAGATCAACATGCGGGTGATGGACTTGGTCGCCCCCATCGGGATGGGCCAGCGGGGCCTCATCGTGGCGCAGCCCCGGACCGGGAAGACGATCCTGCTCCAGAAGATCGCCACCTCCCTCGCCAAGAACCACCCGGAGTGCGTCCTCATCGTGCTCCTCATTGACGAGCGGCCCGAGGAGGTGACGGAGATGCAGCGGACCGTGAAGGGGGAGGTAGTCTCCTCCACCTTCGACGAGCCGGCCACCCGCCACGTCCAGGTCGCGGAGATGGTGCTGGAGAAGGCCAGGCGCCTCGTCGAGCACAAGCGGGACGTGGTCATCCTGCTCGATTCGATCACCCGCCTGGCCCGGGCCTACAACACCATCGTGCCCCCCTCGGGGAAGGTCCTGTCGGGCGGCGTGGACAGCAACGCGCTGCAGCGGCCGAAGCGCTTCTTCGGCGCCGC
>CAZRDA010000023.1:0-12666 GCA_964598715.1 uncultured bacterium
GGTCTTCGCGGCCGCGGCCGGGGGACGGGTGAATCTGGTGGGGAGATGGTGGGCCCGCCGGGTACACCGGCCGGCCGCACCGCTCTCGGTGGATACCCCACCCCCCTCCCCCGAGCTCACTGTCCCTGAAAATCCAGGCCGGAAGCCACAGAGATAAGATAGTGGTTTAAGCAATATCATACAATTGCTTGTAATGTCAGGATAACTCTTCACAGAGATAACAAGTACTTCTCTCGCGCCATCCGCAGAAGGACTACGGTAGGCCGGCTCCCGGCCTGAGCAGCCTGGCCCCCGCGCCTGGCGCGAAGCCCGGCCTTTCCGGCTTCGGCCTGAGGGAGCAGGAAGACAACGGGGGGGTGGGGCCCCCAGTCCGATCGTTCAGGGGGGCGGCCAGGCCCTTCCGGTGGAAAGGAAGGATATTGACAAATCCCCTGCACCTTGAATATGCTTCGATCGAATACTTCACGAAGAAAGGAGCGATGGCATGTCTGACGAGAAGCCCTTGACAACCGGCCAGATCGCGCGCCTCCTTCACGTGAGCCCGGTAGGAGTCTTACGTTGGGTTCGGGCAGGGAAACTGAAAGGCTACCGGGTTCCCGGCGGGCACTACCGGATCACCCGGGCCGAATTCCGCAAGTTCCTCGCCGACAACCACATCCCCGTCACCCTCGAAGCGGTGCGATCCAACCGCGTCCTCGTCGTGGATGACGAGCCCGCGGTCCGGGAGGCGTTGGGCGCCGCCTTGGAGGCGGAGGGCTACGAGGCCACCCTGGCCCAGGACGGCAAGGAGGCCCTCCGAAGCCTCAGGCAGGAGCGCTTCGATCTCGTCTTCCTTGATGTCCTGCTCCCGCGGATCGGTGGCGCCTCCGTCCTCAAGACGATCAAGCGGCGGGACCCCGAGGCGGTCGTCGTCATCATCACCGGCCATCCGCGGCACGACGAGACGCTGGCTGCCCTCGAGTTCGGGCCGGCCATGCTTCTTCCCAAGCCGATCAAGCTCGCGGACATCAAGGCTGTCCTGAAGATTGTGTTCAAGGACTAACGGGCTTGCCCCCTTCACCAAGAAGCTCAGAGGCGGAGCGACGAATCCATCCCGGCGACGGGGCGGGCGGGGGTGGGGAGAGGATCATTGACCACCCACCTGGAAATCCTCTCCTCTAGGTGCTCGTCATTCCAGTCATCGAGGGGCACCGCTCTCCCCTCCCCCCGCCCGCGGTGCAGCGGGCCCTCCGCCGGTCGCAATCTCCGTGACCACGCCCACGACCGAGACATTCCGCCCCCC
Organism: uncultured bacterium; assembly: GCA_964598715.1. Classification (GTDB taxonomy): domain Bacteria; phylum Methylomirabilota; class Methylomirabilia; order Methylomirabilales; family JACPAU01; genus JACPAU01. The sequence goes on from CAZRDA010000023.1 coordinate 1,283, forward strand.
GGCCGAAGGTGGCATTGCGTTCGGAGGAAGCGACAGCCGATCGGCGTCTGGGGAAACAGGGTTCTCACGCGTGAGTTGGCTCGAGCAGGAAGGGGCAAGCCATGAAGGTGGACCGGTCGCTGCCTCTGCTGGCTCGTGTCTGTCTCATCGCGTTGGCGTATTTCCTGACAGCGAGGATTGGTCTCCTCTTCGTCGCGGAGCCCGAGAGCGTCGCGGCATTCTGGCCGGCAAGTGGCCTCTTGCTCGCCGCGTTGGTGCTCCACGACAAGGGCGCCCGGCCGGTGATCCTGCTGGCTGTCTTCTTCGCCAATCTGGCCGCCAATCTGACCGTCGGCAATCCCCCGGCGGTCAGCCTCGGGTTTGCCGTGGCCAACTGCGTCGAAAGCGTGATCGGGGCGTGGCTCCTGGTTCGCGTTGCGGGCATGCCGATCACGTTCGGCAGCCTCCGGGAGGTGGGTGGGCTGGTTGTGGTGGCGCCCCTTGGCTGCGCCATTGGCGCGGTGCTGGGAGGGGTGGTGGCCGTGGTGGGAGGTGGTGCCGCTTCCTTCTGGTCCGCCTGGAAAGTCTGGTGGGTGGCCGACCTCCTCGGCATGCTCCTCGTCACCCCGGTGATCCTGACCTGGGCTGTCCCGTGGGTGCCCCCATTCCGGACCCGCAGGCTCCTCCTGATCGCCGAAGGGACGGGCCTGCTGGCTGGGACGCTGGCAATCAGCGGCCTGGTCCTGGGCAACATGGTGGGGACCCATTCCCTCCTCTACGCGACGCTCCCGCTCCCGCTGTGGACAGCATTGCGCTTCGGTCCCCGAGGCGCCTCAACGGCGTCGCTCGTTCTCGCCGTGGCGGCCGTGTGGAACACCGCTCGGGGCTTCGGTCCGTTCGTCGCAGCCGGTGAACCGGTGGCCGCTCAGGTCCTCTCGGTTCAGATGTTCCTGAGCGTAGTGATTCTCTCCGCCCTCGTACTTGCGGCAAGCATCACCGAGCGTCAATGGGGGGCGGAGACCCTCGGGGCCCTCTACCGGGCAAGCCTCCAGAGCCGGGAGCCGCTGACCCTCCAGGAACGGCTCGACCGCCTTCTCCGGACGGCCCGGGAGGTCCTCGACCTGGACCGGCTCAACATCCTCCTCGCTGACCCGGATGGCCGGTGGCTGCGGGCGGTGGCGAGCCTGGGGACCGAGGGCCCCTTGGGTGCGCTCCAGGTCCCGATTGGGCCGGCGGGCGGAGGGATTGCGCAGGCCTACCTGACCCATCGGGCGATCTTCTGGGATGCCCGGGGCCCCGTGCCCGAGCACCTCCGGCTCAAGCCGCCCTATGACCGGATTGAGGGCTTCCGGTCCCAGGTCTTCGCCAACGTGCCCCTCATCCTCCAGGGTCGGACGATCGGGGTCCTCGGGGCGGATCGGAAGCACAGCCGACGGCCACTCGAGCCAGCCATGCGGGAGCTCCTCCAGCTCTTCGCGGCCGAGGCGGCACTGACCATTGAGCATGCGCGCCTCTACGACGAGCTGAGACTTTCAGCGATCCAGTTGGGAGCCAAGGTCGAGGAGCGGACGCGGCAGCTTCAGGAAGCGGTCCAGCGCGCCGAGGAGCTCTCCCGCCACAAGTCGGAATTCCTGGCCAACATGTCCCACGAGCTCCGGACGCCGCTGAGCTCGGTCATCGGGTTTGCCGAGGTGCTGGTGACTCGGACCGTGGGTCCCCTGAACGAGAAACAGGTCCGTTTCCTGACCCACATCCTGACGGCCGGCAGGCACCTCCTTGGGCTCATTGACGAGATCCTGGATCTGGCCAAGGTGGAGGCCGGCAAGGTTGTGCTCAAACCGGAGCCTCTGCGGGTCGCGGCCACCCTGGAGGAGACCCTGGTCCTCGCCCGCGGGCTCGCGCACGAGAAGCACCAGACCCTCCAGGCGGAGATCGCCCCCGACTTGCCCGTCCTGCGCGCCGACCCGGTCCGCTTCAAGCAGATCTGCTTCAACCTGCTGAGCAACGCGGTGAAGTTTACCCCCGAGGGAGGCACCATCACGGTGACGGCACGCACCGTCGCGCGGGAATCCGCCCGTCCGGCACTCCAGCCATCCGAAGTCCCCCCCGACCTCCCCCCGGCCCAATCGCCGGAGCTCGGCTTGGCGGAGGAGTGGTTGGAGGTCCGCGTGACGGATATGGGGATTGGGATCAAGCCCGAGGATCTGCCCCGCCTCTTCCAGGAGTTCGTCCAGCTCGAGGCCCAGCCCACCCGGGGCCGGGGGGGGACCGGCCTCGGTCTGGTCCTCACCAGGCGCCTCGTGGAACTGCACGGGGGCCGGATCTGGGTCGAGTCCGAGGGGGAGGAGAAGGGGAGCACATTCACGGTCGCCCTTCCGTTTGCCGGACCCGAGGGCCGAGTCAACAACAGCCAGTGAATGAAGGGAGGGGAGGCAGCGGTTCGTCCGGGGAACGCTCCCGAACGCTTCTCGGATAGGGATTGGAGGGCTGAAATCATGACGCGACCACCTGACCAGGTCCCGTCCACCGGACCTCCCTCGCCTGGCCCCGGGCCAGGATCTTCGCCTCCGACCACCCCCGACCGCCCCGCGCGGATCCTCATCGCCGACGACGACCCGAGCGTGCGCAATCTGATCAGAGACATCGTCCGGGACCTCGGGCACGAGGCCGTCGTCGTGCCCAACGGCACGCTCGCGCTCGAGGTGGTGACCGCGGATCCGCCCGACCTCATCCTCTCGGACGTGGTCATGCCGGGCCTGACCGGATTCGACCTCTGCCGCCGGCTGAAGGGGGAACCGGCCACCCGGCTCATCCCGGTGGTCCTCATCACCGCGATCGGGGAGGAGCACAAGATCGAGGGGCTCGAGGCCGGGGCGGACGAGTTCCTGAGCAAGCCCTTCAGCCGAGCGGAGCTCCGGGCCCGGATCCGGTCCCTCCTGCGGATGAAGACCTACACCGACGAGCTGGAGTCCGCCGAGGCGGTTCTCTGTAGCCTGGGCCGGATCATTGAGGCCAAGGACCCGTACACGGAGGGGCACTGCGAGCGCCTGGCTGGCTACGCCCTCGCCCTGAGCCTGGTCCTGGGGCTCCCCGAGGAGGACCTGACCGCTCTGCGGCGGGGGGCGTACTTGCACGACCTGGGGAAGGTGGCCGTCCCCGAGGCGATCCTGCTGAAGCCCGGGCCGCTGACGCCCGAGGAGCGCGCCGTCATCAAGCAGCACCCCGTGGTCGGGGAGACGATCTGCCGGCCGCTCCGCTCCTTCCGGGCGGTCCTCCCCATCATCCGGCACCACCACGAACGGCAGGACGGCTCGGGCTACCCGGACGGCCTGCGGGGGGAGGCGATCCCGGTGACCGCCAGGATCCTCCAGGTGGTGGATGTCTTCGATGCCCTGACCATGGACCGCCCGTACCGCCGCGCCATAGCCCGGCCCGCGGCCCTCGAAATCCTCGAAGTCGAGGCGGCTCGAGGCTTGCTGGACCTCCGGATCGTACACGGGTTCCGCGGGGTCGCGCACGCCACCCGGGCGACCGCGACCGTGAGGTGGCGCGTGCTGCTCGTGGAGGATAACCCGATGGACCGGGAGCTGGTCACCGAGCTGCTGAGGCAGGAGGGCTGCGAGGTCGTCACGGCCGAGTCCGCTGAGGCCGGCCTCAGCCTGGCCGGGAGCCAGCAACCGGACCTGATCCTGATGGATGTCCAGCTCCCGGGCATGACCGGCTACGAGGCCGCCAAGTTGCTCAGGACCAACCCGGCCACAGCCGCCATCCCCGTCGTGGCGCTCACCGCGCACGCCATGCGGGGCGAAGACCTGAAGGCGCGCGAGGCCGGGTGTGGCGGGTATCTCACGAAGCCGCTGGACACTCGCCTCTTCCGCGAAACCCTCCGCCGCCTCCTGCCCGCGGTGACGCCCGGGCAATCCGAATGGGAGGGAGGGCCCCATGCCTGCTAATCGCCGGCGCCCAGGCCAGCCCCGTCTGCCCTTGCGGATCCCGGCTGTGACCGAGCGGGTCGACACCCCGGGGGATCCCGAGGTCGGGGAGGCCCAGAACCTCAGCCCGAGCGGGGTGGCCTTGCGGCTGGAGACGACCCTGGCCCCCGGCGCCGCGGTCCGCGTGACCCTCCGCCTCAGCCGGCGCCCCCCGCTCACCCTGGCGGGGACGGTCCTCTGGGTGCGACCGCACCCTGACCTCCCAGGCTGGGCCCTGGGGATCCGATTCGACGCGGAGCTGCCCGGGGAGCTAGTGGCCGAGATCGGCGACGAGGAGCACCCGCCCTGGGTGGTGTCCCCTGGGTAACGTGCTGCCCCAATGCGGCTCGCACGGAGGCACCGACGCCGCCACCCCCGCTAGAATCCTGCGCGTCGCGGGCCCCCCGCGGGCGTCCGCTCACCTCCCAGGCCCGCCGGCCGCCCGACCCGCCGACGCCGACCCGCTAGCTCAGTTGGTAGAGCACATGCCTTGTAAGCGTGATACACTGCCGGCCTGAGCTGGATAACGTGTGATCAACAGGCAAACATGAAAACCCTCGAGAGGGTCGAAGGCGAGGTCACCACGATAGACGCCGCCCAGGGGAGAGCGACGGTGCGGGAGTCCGACGGCACCGTTCATGAGCTTCAGGCTTCGACGGAGACGCTCCAGGATCGCAAGGTGGGCGGTCGCGTCGAAGCGAAGCTCAGAGAGGCGTCGAAGTGCTGAAGGATAGCGGGCCGATGCTCTCGCGTCCGTAGTGCGAGGACGGCCGTCGAAGACCGGCGCCAGCTATTCGCGGACGGCGCCTGTGAGACCGCTCGTCACGTGACCCGCCGACGTTTCCTGGGGCTGGCCGCGGCCGCAGCGGCGATGCCGCTGTTTGGGCCCCTCCTCTCCGTCCGCGCCAACACCACGGCCCACCGCGACTTGCGCTTTCGCGCCTTGCGCCACGGGTCTCCGATCGGCGAGCATAGGGTCACCTTCCGGCCGGACGGCAATCGCCTGACAGTCGAGACACATGTGGACATCGCGGTCAAAGTCCTGTTCTTCACCGTGTTCCGATTCACACACGAAGCTGAAGAAGTCTGGGATTCCGGCCGTTTGGTGTCGGTCAAGAGCACGACGGACGACAACGGAATGTTGCTGCAGGTTTCCGGTAATGCTGTCGCGGACGGCTTTCGCATCGTCGGCGACGACGGACCTTTCCTCGCCTCCGCGCATCTCCTGACCTCGAACGCCCTTTGGGATAGCCGAATCGTGCGTGAGAACAGGTTGATCGATGTCCAGCACGGGGGAGAGATCGGGCTGGTCACGACGCAGCTCGGCGATGAGCACGTCGACACCCCCCAGGGCCCCGTTCGCGCCAGCCGCCATCACATGATTACGCCCTACTATGCCGGCAGTGTGTTTCACGACAGCGACGGGCGCTGGGTGAAAGGCCTGCTCGAGATGAAGGGGGAGCGCGTTGAGTATGCGCTCGCAACATAGGAGGAGCTCGACAACGTGGCCGCGTGCGATCGCCGTCCTCTGCGGCTTCGCGGCTTTGGCTGTCAGCGGGCTGGCATGCGCGCCGATCGTCAATAGGCCTGACGTGGTGATCGGTACCGCCAGCGCGACCGGGATTTACTACCCGCTCGGTGGTTCGATTTGCCGACTGTTGAACCTCGATACATCGCGCCACGGCCTGCGATGCTCGGAAGAGCCCTCGTCAGGATCCGTCACGAATATCGAATCGCTTCGTCGCGGCCGGCTCGACATCGGCATTGTGCCGTCGGACGTACTGGCCGACGCTGTGGCGGGCCGGGGATCGTTCACCTCGCGAGGGCCCACGACCGAACTGCGCATCCTGTTCGCCGGTCCTCACGAAATGCTGACGGTCGTGGCCCGGAAGGAATTGGGAATCCGCACGGTGGCGGAGATCCGTGGTACACGCATCAACATCGGGAATCCCGGATCGCGGCAACGAGCCAATCTCGACCGCGTGATGGCCATCCTCGGCCTGAGGCGAAGCGATTTTGTAGACGTGCGCGAACTCTCGGCCGCCGAGCAGAACCGCGCCTTTTGCCTCAAAGAGCTTGACGTGATCGTCTACTCGGTCGGCCATCCAAACGGCCTGATTCACGACGTGACTCGCACATGCCATGGCATGCTGATCGACGTGAGCGGACCGGCTATTGACCGAATGTTATCCGAGTATCAAGAATACGAGCGCGCGGTGATACCTGGCGGCACGTATGCGGACAATCCGGCCGATGTGCGGACGTTTGGCGTCCGCGCTGTGGTCGTCACCAGCCCACGTGTATCGGACACCATGGCCTACGAGATCACACGAGCTGTCTTCGAGAACTTCGACGCGTTCCGGCGCCTGCATCCTGCTTTCGAAACTCTGTCGGTCGGAGACATGGTCCATGGTAGCGGCCGCGCGCCCGTCCACGCGGGGGCGATGCGCTATTATCGCGATCGCGGGTGGCTGCCGTGATCACCACATTCGAGGTCTCGGGGGCTAATTCAACCCCTCAGGACGTCGGGTTCGCTGCTGGCGAACACCATTCCCGTAGATCATCGGGCGCGGCTGGCCGAGGCTCCCAACGATTCCCGGCGAAAGGTGAACGCCGGGCGGTCGTGCCGCGTTAGCGGATGATGAGGCCCGCGTAGCCAACGACCCGGGTGTAGTCGCGGGTCACGTCACCCGAGGTCATGTGGCGGACGAGGCGGGCCGAGGTGGCGCCCAGCACCTTGGCCGCCAGGAGGACCGCGGTGGTCGGGTGGAACCCACACATGCTGATCCGGTGCTGCCGGACGGTCCGGTGCAGCCCCGGCCCGTCCAGCGCGAGCATCTGCTCGATGGCCAGCCGGTCCTTCCGCTCCGCCACCTCCTGCGACTCGTAATGATTCAAATCGGTGCTGGCCACCACCGTCACCCGCTTCGGGTAGGCCGCCACCGCCTCGGCCACGGCGTGCCCCACGTCAAGGCAGGCGGCGTACTCGTGAGACATGAGGCAGATGGGGACGAAGCTGGGAACCGGATCCTGGACCTGGAGGAACGGGAGCTGGACCTCGATGGCGTGCTCTTTGAGATGGGCCAGGTCATCCTCCTCTAGGACCTCGGACGCCTTGAGGATGATCTGGGCGAGGCCGGTCTCGATGCTCATCTCGCCGAGTGGCGTGGCCCACGCCCCCTGGGTGATGATCGCCGCTCCCGCCCCGAGGCCCGTGTGGTTCGGCCCCAGGATCACGTAGACCTCGGCAGGCTCGACGGCCCCGTACACCTCCCCCGCGACGCGCCCCGAATAGATGTAGCCGGCATGGGGGGCCACGGCGGCCACCGCTCGCTCCCGGGGCCCACGCGGGAGGAGATCCTCCACCTGCCCCCGGAGCGCGCGGGCCGTCTCAGGGTAGAAGGTCCCGGCCACCGCGGGCCGGCGGATCACCGGCACCACACTACCCCCTCCCGGTGCAGCGCCGCCATCTTCTCCCGGAGGGCGGGAAACCCTCGCATCCCCCCCTCCCGCCCCTAAGCGGAACCCCGCGTCCCGGCCGAGCGTGTCGGGAGGACCCCCGCAGCCGGCTCGCGGGCGGCCTCGGACAGCACCCACGCCGCTGCCTCCGCGAGGTCGGCGGCGATACAATCGGGCGAGCCCCCGGGCGTCCCTTCGGCCTTCGCCGCCTCCTCCCTCCCGTGCCCCGTCAACACCAGCACTGTCCGCGCCCCGACGCCCCGCCCTAGAAGGACATCGCTCAAGTGATCCCCGATGACGAATGAGCGGGCGAGGTCGAGCCCATGCTCCTCTGCGGCCCGCCGCACCATTCCCCCGCCGGGCTTCCGGCAGGCGCACGCCTGCCGGTAAGGGGGGGAGCCCTCCGTGGGGTGATGCGGGCAATAGTAGACCCCGGCGACCCGCACCCCTTCCGCGGCCAGGAGGTCGAGCAGGTGCGCGTTCACGCGCTGGAGCGCCGTCTCGTCGAAGTACCCCCGGGCCACCCCCGCCTGATTGGTCACGATGATCAGGCGGAAACCGGCATCCTGGAGGCGATGCAGGGCCGCCACAGCCCCCGGGATGAGCCGAAGCTGCTCCGGGGAAGCGATGTATCCCACCTCTTCATTGATCGTCCCGTCCCGGTCCAGGATGACCGCCGGGCGGCCTGCCGCGGCCTCTCGCCCCCCGGCCGGAGATCGGAGGTGCGCGCGCACGGCCTCGTGGACTTCCGCGACGCTGATCCCCCGCATGCACCGGTGATCAATCGGGCACTCCCGGAGGAGGCAGGGGCTGCAGAAGACGGGCCGGCGCAGGAGGGTGGCCCGCCGGCTCACCGGGCCCGTGGTGGTCGGGTCGGTGGGGCCAAAGATCGCCACCAGGGGAGTCCCCACGGCCGCCGCAACGTGCATCGCCCCGGTGTCATTGGTGACGAAGGCGCTGCAACACCGGAGGACCCCGGCGAGCCCTTTCAGGTCGGTCCGTCCGGTCAGGTCCACCAGCCCTTCGGGATTGGCCGAGGCGGCCCGGACAGCCGCGGCAACCTGCACATCCGAGGGCGCGCCCACCAGCAATGGGCGGAAGCCGTCGGTCACCAGCCGGTCGGCCAGCGCGGCGTAGCGATCCGCTGGCCACCGCTTGGCTGTCCCGTACACCGCCCCGGGGTTGAGGGCGATGACCGGGATTCTCCCGTCACACCCGACCTCCCGGAGCAGGGCCTGCGCACGCTCCTGCTCCTCTGCGGTCACCACCAGGACCGGCTCGGCCAGCCCTTCAGAGTAGCCCAGGGCGCGGGTGAGCCCCAGGTAGTACTCCATCTGGTGACACCGCCGCAGCGCCGGCGGAACGCGCACCGCCCGGGTGAGGAGAAAACCCCGCCCCTGTGTCACGAAGCCGACCCGTTCCGGGATTCGGGCCAGCCAGGCGATCAGCGCCGCATCGAAGGCATTCTGGAACAGCACCGCCAGGTCGAACCGGCGCCGCCTTAACTCCCGTGCGAGGCGGAGCCTCCCCGCGAGCCCCCGGTGGACGCCCGCGCTCTCATAGAGCAGGACCTCATCCACGGCCGGGTTCCCCCCGAACAGGTCGGCGACCCAAGGGCGGACCAGGAGGGTCAGGTGCGCCTTCGGGAAGGTGCGCCGAACGGCGGTCAGGGCCGGGGTCATGAGAAGCGCGTCTCCGACCCAGTTGGTCCCCCGGACCAGGATCCGAGCCACCTCCCCCATCAGCCTTCCCCCTCCGGCCGGGTCTTCCAGCGGCGGTGCACCCAGAACCACTGCTCGGGCTGCTCCCGGATGAAGGCTTCCAGGGCTGCCGTCGCCTCGGCGGTCGTCGCCAGGATGTCCCGCCGAAGGTCCGCGGTGGCGGCCACCGGGATCTCCTTCCCGATCCGGATCGTGAAGCGGCCCGGGGCGCGCCGCGAACAGACCACGGGCAGGAGGGCCGCCCCCGTCCGGCGGGCAGCCAGGGTGGCCGCAGTGGTCGTGCAAGCGGGGGTGCCGAAGAAGTCCACGAAGACCCCCTGCTCCCGCGCCACGTTCTGATCAATGAGCATCGCTACCGTTCCGCCGCGCCGCAAGGTCTCCACCAGATGCTGGAACGCGTGCCGCTTTGAAATGACCCGGTTTCCCGCCGCCGTCCGGATCCCGGCGATCCAGGCCTCCAGGAGCGGGTTATCCAGAGGGCGGGCAACGATAGCGGCGGCCTCCCCCACGAGGCGCCAGGCCCGCGTTAAAACCTCCCACGACCCGAAGTGGGCCGTCACCACGACCACCCCGCGCCCCCGCTCCCGCGCCCGCTCGAAGTGCTCGGCCCCCTCGACCTCTACCACCCGCTCGAGGGCCGCCCGGCCGAGCCCGCGCAGCCGGCAGGTCTCCACGAAGGTGTACCCGAGGTGGATGAAGTGTTTTCGGGCAATGACCTTCCGCTCCGCTGCCGTCAGCCGGGACCCGAAGGCCCGCGCGAGATTCTCGAGTGCGACCCTCCTGTGCCGGCCGTCCACGGCGTACCAGAGGCCACCGAGGAGGCGCCCCAGGGCAAAGGCGAGCGGTTCGGGGAGGGATGCCACCGGGAGGACGACCGCCATCGCCCCCCAGAACTCCAGGCGCTCCCGGAGGTGGGCTCTGCCGTCTCGTCCGGCCACCTCAGCCTCCCCCCCGCAGTCCGGCCAGGGCCGCCTCGAGGGCCTCCGCGCCGTGCGTCACCGTAAACTCCACCTCGAGGACAGCCAGGGGCAAGCCCCCTGCCTGCGCGGGGAGATTCCCGCGCGCCCGATCCTTCGCCGTTGTGACAAGCAGCGCCGCCCCCGCCTCCCTCCCCCCCCGCCCCGCCCGCTCCAGGTCCTCGTCCCGGAACCGGTGATGATCCGGGAAGCGGAACGCCGCCGCGACCGAGGCCCCGAGGCTCCGGAGCGTCGCCTCGAAGGCCTCCGGGCTCCCGATGGCCGAGAGCGCGGCCACGGTCTGGCCGGCCAGGGCCGAGGGCTCAAGAACGGCGCCATCGGCGAGCCGGGAAAGGGCGACGGGCCGGTGGACCGCCCGCAGAATAGCGGCGCGCCGGTTCAGGCGGCGGATGCCCTCCTCCACCCGGTCCAGATCCCGGGCCTGATCCGTCCGCGTGAGGATCACCAGGTCCGCCCGCCGGGCCTCCTCCGGCCGCTCTCGCAGCAGCCCGCGCGGCAGTAATGCCCCGCCCCCGAACGGGGACCGGGCGTCGAGAAGGAGAATATCCAGGTCCCGGTGCAGCCGCAAGTGTTGGTACCCGTCGTCCAGGATCACAACGTCTGCCCCGAAGCCGGAGAGCGCCACCCGAGCCGCATCGGCCCGGTCCGCCCCAAGGATGACCGGCACCCCAGGGAGGGCCTGCGCGAGCAGACTCGCCTCGTCCCCCGCCTCGGGAGGAGGGACGAGCAGCCCCTGGCCCGCTGACGCGACGAGAAGACCGGTGCCACCCGTCCTCGCGTACCCTCGCAGGAGAACCGCGGGCCTGAACCCCCGGTCCCGGAGGAGGCGGGCCAGGAAAATCACGCAGGGGGTCTTGCCCGTCCCGCCCGCCGTGAGGTTCCCGACGCTCACGACGGGACACGGAAGGCGAGTCCTGGTGAGCAGGCGCGCCCGGTAGGCGGCCGTCCGCGCGGCCACGGCCGTCCCGTACGCCCAGGAGGAGACGCGCAGGGCGGCCCGCAGGAGGGCAGGCGCCACCCCCCCAGGGGAATCTTCCCCCCGGGCCACAGCCCTGACCGCATCCCCCACCTTCACAGGAGGGCTTCCAGGGCGGCCATCGTCCGTGCCGTCGCCCCCCGGTGGCGCTCGATGAGAGCCGCCGCCGCTTCTCCCATCCGCTTCGCGCGGGCCGGGTCCCGCGCGAGCGCAACGACTGCCGCCGAAAGCGCAGGGGCGTCCGCTACCTGGACCGCCGCCCCCTCGGCAAGGAAAGCCCCGGCCATCTCGGCGAAGTTGG
>CAZRDA010000024.1:0-12413 GCA_964598715.1 uncultured bacterium
GCGGCTCTGCTGGGGGCCGCGAAGGCCCGCCTGGCGCTCCCGGAGGAGGCGTCGGCCCTTACGGGGTATGCCGTGGGAGGGATGCCCCCCTTCGGCCACCACCGTCCCCTCCCCGTCCTGCTGGAGGCGCGGGTCCTGGACGAAGCCGTCGTGTACGCCGGGGGGGGGAGCGATGGCGCCATGCTCCGTATCAGCCCCCGGGAGTTGCTCCGGGCGACCGGCGCCCGCGTGATCTCTCTCGCGCAGCCCAATCCGGAGGGCCGTTAGTGTCGGGCCAACGAGTCGTGCCGAGGATTGCAGCCGAGCCGCGGGTGGCGCCCGCGGCGGTCCTCAACGTACAAGAAGCGTACGCCTGCCGCCGCCCTTCTGCCGCCGCCCGCCCGGGCTGGCCGCGACGCAGCCCTTTCCTCGCATCGGGCGGAGGAGCGGCCGGCCCGGGGAAAGGGCGGCGGCGCCGAGGGCGCTTGTGATGCTCGTGACTTGGCCCGGCACGCCAGTCGTCGCGTGAGCATGGGGCAGAATTCGCTGGGGGGGCGGTAGTCGTGCGCGTCTCCTACGCGTGGCTCAAGGAATTTCTGGGCGAGCTGCCCCCGCCTGGGGACCTCGCCGCCCGCCTCACCATGGCCGGGCTCGAGGTAGGGGCCGTCGAGGCCGTGGGGGGCGACTTCAGCCAGGTGGTGGTCGGCCGCATCGAGGCGATTGAGCCCCGTTGCTGCCGGGTGAGCGTGGGGGATGAGCTCCTGTCCATCGTTTGCGGCGCCACGAACATCAAGGCGGGGGACTGGGTCCCGGTGGCCCTCCCCGGGGCAATCCTCGCCGGGGGCCGGCGGATCGAGCAGGCGGCAATTGCCGGGCAGATCTCCCAGGGGATGCTCTGCTCCGAGCGGGAACTCGGCCTCGGCGATGATGGCGAGGGGATCCTGATCCTGCCGCGACCCCTCCCGCTGGGGCGGCCGCTCCAGGAAGTTCTCCCGCTGGCGGACCATATCCTGGAGATCGCCGTCACGCCGAACCGCGGGGACTGTCTTTCCCACCTCGGGGTGGCCCGGGAGGTCGCGGCCCTCACGGGATGCCGCCTGGGCCTTCCCCGCCGCGTCCCGCGAGAAGCGGGGGAGGCGGCCAGTCACCTCGCGGGGGTGCAGATTGCCGACCCAGACCTCTGCCCGCGGTACGTCGCCCGGGTGATCCAGGACGTGCGGATCGGCCCATCCCCATTCTGGCTCCGCCGCCGGCTGGAGACCTGCGGGATCCGGCCGATTAACAACGTCGTGGATGCCACCAACTACGTGATGCTGGAGGTGGGGCAGCCGCTCCACGCCTTCGACCTCACCCTCCTGAAGGAGCGCCGGATCGTGGTGCGCCGGGCGAGATCCGGGGAGCACCTCACCACACTGGACGGGGTGAGGCGCGCCCTCAGCCCTGAGATGCTGGTGATTGCGGACGCCGCGGAGCCGGTGGCGGTGGCCGGGGTGATGGGAGGGGCCGCCAGCGAGGTCCGCCCGGACAGCGCGGACCTGCTCCTGGAGAGCGCCATCTTCGATCCTCTGAGCGTCCGCCGGACGGCCAAGGCCCTGGGCCTTGCCACCGAGGCCTCCTACCGCTTCGAGCGAGGGGTGGACCCCGAGGGCCCGGCGCGGGCGGCCGACCGTGCATCCCGCCTCATCCAGGAGGCGGCGAGGGGGAACGTCGCGCCCGGTCTCCTCGACGTCAGGCCGGTCCCCTTCGCCCCGCGACGCCTGACCCTCCGGCTGCCGCGAGCAGGGGCGGTCCTGGGGATGCCGGTGGAGGCGGCCGAGGCGACCACGATCCTCCGGGGGCTCGGCTTCTCCGCCCGGTGGGGGACCGGCAGGAGCGTGACGCTGACCGTTCCCTCCTGGCGGGCCGACGTGACCCGGGAGATTGACTGCATCGAGGAGATCGCCCGGGTCCAGGGGTTCGACAAGATTCCGGTCTCCCTCCCCGCCGGCCGGCCAGCGATCCCGACCCGCCTGCACGAGAGGCGGCTCGAGGCCATCGTCCGCCGCTTCCTGGTTGCCGCCGGGTACCAGGAGGTCATCAATTTGTCCTTTACACGCGAAGAGGTGTTTGATACGTTCGCGCTGCCGCCCGGTCACCCGCTCCGGGACGCGGTGAGGATCCGGAATCCGCTGGGGGGCGGGGAGACGTTGCTCCGCACGCACCTCCTGCCTGCCCTCCTTGAGGATCTCTCCACCAATGAGCGCCGCGGAGTCCGGTCGGCCTGGCTCTTCGAGTTGGCCTACCTCTACCGCCCGGTGCCCGGGGAGCGGCTCCCGCGGGAGGAGCGGCACCTGGCGGGCGTGGCGATGGGCGCGCCAGGGCAGGCCCACTGGAGTGGGGAGCAGGAGGGGGCCGACTTCTTCGACGGAAAGGGCACGCTGGAGGCGCTGGGGCGGGCCCTCGGGATCGGTATGGCGTTCGGCGGAGAAGGCGACGCCCCCCACCTGCACCCCGGACGTCGGGCGGTCGTCCTGGCGGGCGGGGAGGAGGTCGGCATCGTGGGGGAGGTGCACCCCGATGTCCGGGCCCGGATCAGCCTCGCGGGGAAGCCGGTGGCCTTCGAGGTGGACCTGGGCCGGCTCTTCGCTCACGCGGCTCCGGTGGCCGCCTACCGGCCTCTGCCCCGCTTCCCGGCGGTGACGCGGGACGTGGCGGTTCTGGTCCCGGCGGACCTCCCGGCCTCCCGGGTCCGAGCAGTCATCGAGCAATCCGGCGGGGCCTGGGTGGAAGGGGTCACGCTCTTCGATCTCTACGAGGGGGAGAAGGTCCCGGCCGGTCACAGGAGTCTGGCGTTCTCTGTGGCGTACCGGGCTGCTGACCGGACCCTCACGGATGCGGAGGTGAACGCGGTCCACGCGAGCGTCCTGGCGCGGCTCCAGACCGAGTTGCCGGCCAAGATCCGCTAAGGGACGCGGGCCGCGGGAGTGGCGATGCTCATGGACCGGTTGCAGGAGCTGGAGGGGAAGGTCAAGGAGGCGGTGGCGATCCTCCAGGAGACCCGGGCCCAGAAGGTGGCCTTGGAGGCCCGCCTCCAGGAGTTGGAAGGCCGGGTGGATTCGCTGGCCGACGCGGTCCGACGGGAGCAGCAGGAGAAGGAGCAGATCAAGACGTCCTTGCAGCGGCTCGAGGCGGACCGGGAGGAGGTCCGCGCGCGTGTGGATGCCCTCCTGGAGGAGGTCGCCAGGGCCGAGGCGACCCTGAGGGAGCGGCGGTGAAGCCGGGCGAGGAGCACGTCTCTCAGGTGGAGATCTTCGGCGAGCGGTACACCCTGCGGGCCACGGAAGACCCGGCCTACATTCGGCGGGTGGCCCAGTACGTGGACACGAAACTCTATGAGGTGGCCAAGGGGGGCCCGGCGATCCCCTCGGTCCGGATGGCCGTGCTGGCCTCCCTGAATATCGCCGACGAACTGTTCAAGCTGGGGGAGGCCCGGGAGCGGGAGACGGCCAGCGCGCTGGCCAAGATCGTAGAGCTGACCCAGTCCCTGAATCACGTGCTCTCCGCCCGCGCCTGAGGGCGCGGCCGGAGCGCGGTCCGGGCAGCGGGGCTGGAGAGAAAAGGCGCTTGCGCAGAGGTACGGGAGAGTCACCCATCCCCTACCGTGTTCGTGATGGGGCAGTGTTCCTTGAGCCAACACTCGAAGCCAGGGAGCCCTTCTCCCGGCGTGGTGTGCAGGCCCGCCCTTCGGGAGCGGGAAGCCTGAAGCGCCGGCGGGGCACCCCCGTAGGGAGCCAGGTTCAAGCGAAAGCCCACACACGGTACAATGGTGGGGGACTTTCCCCTCCCGTCTTGCACGCAAGCGCCCACCTCCCAGCCCCCTGAGCCCCGACCCGACCTCTCGTGGAAAGCAAGGCAGAACTCCGGCAGCGGATGCGGGCTGCACGCCGAGCGTTGCCGCCTGCGGAGCGGACGGCTCGGAGCGCGCGGATCGTGGAGCGACTCCTCGCCCTCCCGGAGGTGCAGGGGGCGGAGCGGGTGCTGTTTTATGCCAGCCTCCCGGAGGAGGTGGACACCTGGCCGCTCCTTCAGGCGTGGCTCCGGGGGGGGCGGGTCCCCCTCCTGCCCGGCCTGGACGGGCGTGGAGGACCTATGCGTGCCGCCCCGGTCAGGGACCTGGCGGCCGATCTCAGGCAAGGGGCGTTCGGCATCCTGGAGCCCGATCCGGACCGGACCGGGGCCGTGGAGTGGTCAGCGATCCAGGTGGCCGTCCTCCCAGGCCTGGCCTTTGATCTGCGGGGCTACCGACTGGGGAGGGGCGCGGGGCACTACGACCGGAGCCTCGCGGCGCTCTCTCCGGGGGCCCTTCGGATCGGTCTGGCCTTCGAGTGCCAGGTGGTGGAGCGCCTGCCGGTCGAGCCGCACGATATCCCCGTGGACCGGGTCGTGACGGAGGACCGGATTATTCGCCCGCCTGAACCCGGCGGTGGGTAGACCGGAGGCGGGATTGGAGGGGCGCCGGCGGCACGGGACCCGGCGGCCCTCCAGGAGGTAACGGACCCGTGGGCATGGATCTCGCGCTCGTGTGGGTAGCGCTGGGGCTCGGCGTGGGGGTTGCCGCCGGCTACGGCGTGCGGGTCCTCGTGGGCCGGAGACGGCTCACCGAGGCGAAGGCCGATGCCGCCCGGATGATCCGGGAGGCGGAGAAGGAAGCGGAGAGCAAGCGGCGGGAAGGGGAGCTGGAGGTCCGGGACCGGATGCTCCAGTCGCGCGTGGAGTTGGAGCGGGAGACGCGCGACCAGCGGAACGAACTCCAGGCGCTTGAGCGGCGGCTCCTCCAACGCGAGGAGTTGGTCAATCGGCAGATGGAGGGCGTGGACCGGCGGGACAAGGAGGTGCAGGCGAGCCAGCAGACTCTTCAGCAGCAGGCGGCGGCTGTGGCCGAGAGCGAGCAGCATCTCAAGGGCCTCGTGGAGGAGCAGCGACGGGCCCTGGAGCGGGTGGCCGGGATGACCAGCGAGGAGGCGAAGCGGGTCCTCCTCAAGGCGCTGGAGGAGGAGGCCCGCCTGGAGGCGACCGCCCTGGCCAAGCGGATCGAGGAGGAGGCGCGGGAAACGGCCGACCAGAAGGCCAGGGAGATCCTGGCCGTTGCCGTTGACCGATGCTCCACCGACTTCGTCGCGGAGGCGACGGTCTCGGTGGTGGATCTGCCCAGCGACGACATGAAGGGCCGGATCATCGGGCGGGAGGGGCGGAACATCCGGGCCTTCGAGAAGGCGACCGGGATTGATGTGATCGTGGACGATACCCCCGAGGCGGTCATCCTCTCCGGCTTCGACTCGGTCCGCCGGGAGATCGCCCGGATCGCCCTGCAGCGGCTCATCGCCGATGGCCGGATCCACCCGGCCCGGATCGAGGAGGTGGTGGAGAAGGTCAAGAAGGAGATTGACGAGGACATCCGGCAGGCCGGGGAGCAGGCCCTCTTCGAGGTCGGGGTGACCGGGATGCACCAGGAGCTGATCCGGCTCGTCGGCCGCCTGAAGTATCGGACCTCGTACTCCCAGAACCAGCTCCAGCACACCAAGGAGGTCACCCAGTTGGCCGGGATCATTGCCGCCGAGCTCCGGATGGACCCTCGGTACGTGAAGCGGGCCGCGTTGCTGCACGACATCGGCAAAACGGCCGACAGCAAGCGGGAGGGGACCCACACGGAGATTGCGGTGGAGGTGGCCCGGAAGCACAACGAGCACTGGAAAGTCATCAATGCCATCGCGGCCCACCATGGGGACGAGGAGGTCAAGTGCCTGGAGGCGATCATCCTCCAGGCGGCGGACACCCTCTCGGCGGCCCGGCCGGGGGCCCGGCGGGAGATCCTCGAGTCCTATGTCAAGCGCCTGGAGAAGCTGGAAGAGATCGCCAACTCCTTCAAGGGGGTGAGCACCTCCTACGCCATCCAGGCCGGGCGGGAGGTCCGGATCATCGTGGAGAGCGGGGAGGTGAGCGACGATCGCGCCACCCACATGGCGAAGGAGATCGCCAAGCGCATCGAGGGGGAACTCGAGTACCCGGGCCAGGTGAAGGTCACCGTGATCCGGGAGACGCGCGCGGTCGAGTACGCCAAGTAATGCGGGTCCTCTTCATCGGCGACATCGTGGGCAAGCCCGGGCGGGAGCAGGTGGCCCAGCACCTGCCCGCCGTGAAGCGGGAGCACCAGGTCGCGCTCACCATCGCCAACGCCGAAAACGCCGCGGCCGGCTTCGGGGTCACCCCCTCGGTGGCGGAGGAGCTGTTCGGCCTGGGGATTGACCTCCTGACCTCCGGCAACCACATCTGGGACAAGAAGGAGGTCGAGGCCTTCATCGGTGCCGAGCACCGGCTCCTGCGCCCCGCGAATTACCCGGAGGACGCCCCGGGGGCGGGGGTCGCCCTCTGGGAGCGGGAGGGGCTGCGAGTGGGGGTCCTGAACCTCCAGGGCCGCGTGTTCCTGCCGACGATTGACTGCCCCTTCCGCGCCGCCGACCGCCACCTGACCTCCCTCCGGGAGGCAACCCCGCTCATCGTCGTGGACTTCCACGCCGAGGCCTCCTCGGAGAAGCAGGCCTTCGCACACTACGTGGACGGACGCGCCTCGGCAGTCCTCGGGACCCACACCCACGTCCAGACAGCGGACGAGCAGATCCTCCCGGGCGGGACCGCCTACATTACCGATGTGGGGATGACGGGGCCTCGACACTCCGTCATCGGCATCGCCCCCGAGGTCGCCATCCGCCGCTTTCTCACCCAGATGCCCACCCGCTTCACCGTGGCCACGGGGGGGGCCGGGATGCTCTCCGCCGTCCTGCTCGACCTGGACGAAGGGACCGGCCGGGCGCGGGCCATCACCCGCTTGCAACTCTGAGGAGGCCTGGATGCCCGCCCGCCTGATTGACGGGAAGGCGATCGGGGCCGCCATCCGAGCCGAAGTGGCGGCAGCCGTGGCCGAGGTCGTGGCGGCCGGCCGCCGCCCGCCGGGGCTGGCGGCGGTCCTGGTGGGGGAGGACCCGGCCTCTCATCTCTACGTGCGGAACAAGGCGCGGGCCTGCGAGGAGGCGGGGATCCGCTCGTTCCGGCACGTGCTCCCCGCCGGGACCTCCCAGGCCGCCCTCGAGGGCCTCGTCGCCGACCTGAACCGGGACGAGGCGGTGGACGCGATCCTGGTCCAGCTCCCGCTCCCGGAGGGGCTGGATTCCCGGCGGATCCTGGAGCGGCTGGACCCGGCCAAAGACGTGGACGGGTTTCACCCCGAGAACGTGGGGCGCCTGACCGTCGGCCGGCCCACCTTCGTCCCCTGCACCCCCGCCGGGATCATGGAGCTCCTGGACCGCTCCGGGGCGGAACTGCGGGGAGCCGAGGCGGTGGTGGTCGGCCGGAGCGACCTGGTCGGCAAGCCCACCGCGCTGCTGCTCCTCCACCGGCATGCCACGGTGACCCTCTGCCACACCCGGACGAAGGACCTCGCCGCGCATACCCGCCGGGCCGACGTGCTGGTCGCGGCGGTGGGCCGGCCCCGCCTCATCACCGGCGCCATGGTGCGCGAGGGCGCCGTGGTGATTGACGTGGGGATCAACCGCGTGGACGGGGCACTCGTCGGGGACGTGGATTTCTCCTCCGTCCTCCCCCGCGCCGGGCAGATCACCCCGGTCCCGGGCGGCGTGGGCCCGATGACGATCGCCATGCTCCTCAAGAACACCCTCCTCGCATACACCCGCCGTACCAGCCAGGCCCCCTGATACAGACGGCAGAATCACCGTAACAACGTCCGGGTCCTGTCGCCGGCGCCGCCCCGGCCCCCGGCCCCCGGAGGGAACCCTCCCGTGGTTCCCCCCATCGGCCAAGGGCCGCTGGGACCCCCCTCCGCTACGGGGGCCGTCGGGCGGCATCCGGCGCCACCCGGACCTGTTGGGTTGTTCGCTTTCCTGCGTCTCTCTATCCTGTGCGGGGAAGGGTCAGCGGGTATCCGGTGGCGGGGCGGACGGCGAAGGGGGCGTCGCCGGGGGCGGGGGCGGGGCCGCGGCTCCAGCCGTGGCCGCCCGGCGGGGCTCGGTCCCTCGGATGAAGTACTCGGTGACGGCGTCCGGGTCCTGGGGGGAGGTGGGAAGCCCGGTGTAGTAATTCACGGTGATCGGGACCAGGGACTCCGGGACCGGGAAGGCCTCCGGCGGGCTTCCATCGAGGGCTACCCGCATGAACTGCATCCAGATGGGGAGGGCGAGGGTGGCCGCCGTTTCGTGGGCGCCGAGGGAGCGGACCGTGTCGTAGCCGATCCAGACGCCCGCCACGAGGGAGGGGCTGTACCCGAGCAGCCAGGCGTCCGCCGCATCTTGGGTGGTGCCGGTCTTGACCGCCAGCGGTCGCCCGAGGGCTCGGGCGCGCCGCCCCGTTCCCCGCTCCGCCACCCCCTCAAGGACGTGGGTCAGGATGGTGACGGTGGCGGGTCGGAGTACCGACTGCCCCTCCGGGAAGTGCTCCTCCAGGACGCGGCCGCGGTTATCCAGGATGCGCCGGATGGCGGAAGGGGGGGTGCGGACGCCGCCGGCCGCCAGCGTCCCGTACGCCGAGACCATCTCGAGCATCGTCACCTCCGAGGTCCCGAGGGCGAGCCCCAGCTCACCCCTGAGCGGGCTCTGGATCCCCAGGCGGTGGGCCATCTGCGTCGCCGCCCCGACCCCGATGGTCTCTAGCAATTTCACCGCGATCACGTTGATCGAGTGCTCCAGGCCCTGTCGGAGCGTCACCGGGCCGCGGAAGGTCTGGTCGTAGTTCTCCGGGCTCCACTCCTGGTACTCCCCCTCAATGGTGGTGGCGAAGGAGACCGGGGAGTCCTCGAAGATGGTGGAGGGGGTCAGGCCCAGGTCGAAGGCGGCCGCGTAGACGAAGGGCTTGAAGGCGGAGCCGGGCTGGCGACGGGCCTGCGTGGTCCGGTTGAATTTGCTCCGTGCGAAGTCGTAGCCGCCCACCATGGCCTTGATCTGCCCGGTTCGGGGATCCAGGGCCAGAGAGGCTCCCTCCATCTCCGGTTCCTGCGCGAGCGTCAGCCTGAGCGTTTTCCGGGCTGCGTCTACGCCCTCCACCCTGACGAGGACCCGGTCGTCCGGGTGAAACGCCGCCGCGGCTCTCTGCCCCTCTGGCAGCCGCATCGCCTTGAAGGAGATCTCCCCGCTGTAGGCGTCCACGACGACGGTGATCCCCTGTGGCGAGACGTGCTGGATGACCCCCTCCACCACCAGGCCGGGGCGGAGGGGCTGGCCGGGCCGCCGGCTGCTGACGCGAGGGGTGGGTCCTTCGCCGGCCAGGCGGACCCCCTTCTGCTGGTCAATTTCCCGCAACCCCTGGATCAGAGACTGCTCCGCCGCCTCTTGAAGCCGGAGGCTCAGGGTCGTGTACACCTTCATCCCGCCGTGGTAGATCGCATACGAGCCGTAGCGCTCCTCCAGGTACAGCCGCACGTACTCCACGAAGTAGGGGGCGCGGCTCCGGACGGCGGTGAACGCCCGCTCGTCGAAGGGGACCCCCGCTACCGCCTTCGCCTGCTCGGTGGTGATGAACCCTTCCTCGACCATCCGCTGGAGGACTACCCTGCGCCGCTGGCGGGCCCGCTGTTTGTCCACGATGGGGGAGTAGCGGTTGGGAGCCCGCGGGAGACCGGCCAGCATGGCCGCCTCCGCCAGGTTCAGCTCGTGCACCGATTTCCCGAAGTAGGTCTGGGCGGCCGCCTCCACCCCGTACGCGCCGTGGCCAAAATAGACCTGGTTGAGGTACAGTTCGAGAATCTTGTCCTTCGGGTACTCCCGCTCGATCTGCACCGCGAGGAGGACCTCCTTGATCTTCCGGGCGAGGCTCTTCTCCGGGGTCAGGAACAGGACCTTGGCGAGTTGCTGGGTGATGGTGCTCCCCCCCTCCGCCAGGCGGAGGCTGCGGAGGTTGGCGAGGACGGCCCGGGCGATCCCCCGCGGGTCAATCCCGCGGTGGGAGTAGAAGCGGGCATCCTCGGTCGCCAGGAGGGCCTCGATCAGGGAGCGGGGCATCTTATCGAGCGAGACGAGGATCCGGCGCTGCTCGAAGAAGGAGGCGAAGGGCTCGTCTTCGTCGCTGTAGAGGGTCGTCACCAGGCTGGGGCTGTACTGGGCCAGGGCGTCCAGGGTGGGGAGGTCCTGGACGTAGGCGGCGAAGACGCCGCCCGCCGCTCCCATCCCCATGGCCAGCACCGGGGGGAGGACCCAGAGCAGGGCTTTGCGGTAGCGGCGGAGGAACTCCACGACACCTCCCGGCTTGCCGGCCTCGCGGCCGGGGCGTAGTATAGCAGAGGCTCCGGCCAGGCACCAGGCGCGCCCGCCTCCGCTGCTCTCCCCGCGTCCTGGTGCGTGAAGGGAGCCACCCACCGCACGAGGAGGGAGCATGGAACAGTCCCCGGAGGAGCAGGTTCACCTGCTCTGTCGGAAGACGGCCGAGGTCATCGCGCCGGGGGAGCTCCTGGCCAAGCTGCGCCGCGCGGGTCGCACCGGCACGCCGCTGAAGGTGAAGCTGGGGATGGACCCCACGGCTCCGGACCTGCATCTCGGGCACACGGTGGTGCTCCAGAAGCTCCGGGAGTTCCAGGCGCTGGGGCACGAGGTGATCTTCCTCATCGGGGACTTCACCGGGATGATCGGGGACCCGAGCGGACGCTCCGAGACCCGGAAGCTGCTGACAGAGACAGAGGTGCAGCGCAACGCGGAGACCTATAAGCGGCAGATCTTCAAGATCCTGGATCCTGCCCGGACCCGCGTGGACTTCAACAGCCGGTGGATGAAGGCCATGTCCGCCCAGGGCCTCATCGAATTGGCGGCTCGCCACACCGTGGCGAAGATGCTCACGCGCGACGACTTCGCCGCGCGCTACGCCTCGGGCCGGGCCATCGGCATCCACGAGTTCCTCTACCCGCTCATCCAGGGCTACGACTCCGTGGCGTTGGAGGCCGACGTGGAACTGGGCGGGACCGACCAGACGTTTAACCTCCTGGTCGGCCGGGACCTCCAGCGGGCATTCGGCCAGGAGCCCCAAGTCATCATGACGATGCCGATCCTGGAGGGACTGGACGGGGCCCAGAAGATGTCCAAGAGCCTGGGCAATTATGTCGGGATCGACGAGCCGCCCGGGGAGATGTTCGGAAAGATCATGTCCCTGCCGGACAGCCTCCTCCTGCGGTACTACGAACTCACGACGCCGCTGTCGGCTGCCGAGACCGAGGAGGTCCGGCGGGGGCTCGCCGACGGGAGCCTCCATCCGCGGGAGGCGAAGGCCCGCCTGGGAAAGCTACTGGTGAGCCTGTACCACTCCTCCCCGCAGGCAGATGAGGCCGCCGCAGAGTTTGATCGGGTCTTCCGCGACAAGGAATACCCATCTGATGTTCCCCACTATGTGCCTCCGCGGGAACTCATAGAAGAAGATGGGAGCGCGGGGCTCGTCGCCCTCCTCACCGCCGCCGGGGCCTGTCCGAGCCGCTCGGAGGCGCGCCGCATAATCCGCCAGGGGGGTGTAACGGTGGATGGCATGACCATCAAGGAGGAGGGATACCGCCTCCCCCTTGACCGGTGTCACGTGGTTCAGGTGGGGAAGCGTCGGTTCCTCCGGGTCATCCCTCCGCCGGCCGGGGGGGGGGAAAAAAGCGCTTGACAGGGGTTGGCTCGGTTGGTAGTGTGCGAAGCCCGCAGAAATTCCCAGACCTTGACAGACTGATACAGGCCGGCTACATTAGGTAGTGACGTTTGCCCGGCCTGTCCCTTCCCAAGGTCGGGTATGTTCTTTGACAAAGGAATATCGCGTGACTGGCCTACGGGCGGCTATGCCGTCTCAAGACGGTAAGGTTTGCCTAGAAGGGTGAAAGCCCTTTGGTTTCGGAGAGTTTGATCCTGGCTCAGAACGAACGCTGGCGGCGTGCCTAACACATGCAAGTCGAGCGAGAAAGGGGGAGCAATCCCCTGAGTACAGCGGCGCACGGGTGAGTAACGCGTGGGTAATCTGCCCCTCAGCCCGGGATAACACCTCGAAAGAGGTGCTAATACCGGATGACATCGGCTTGGCGCATGCCGGGCCGATCGAAGGCGGCCTCTGCTTGCAAGCTGTCACTGGGGGATGAGCCTGCGTCCGATTAGCTAGTTGGCGGGGTAACGGCCCACCAAGGCGACGATCGGTAGCCGGCCTGAGAGGGTGACCGGCCACACTGGGACTGAGACACGGCCCAGACTCCTACGGGAGGCAGCAGTGGGGGATCTTGCGCAATGGGCGAAAGCCTGACGCAGCGACGCCGCGTGGGGGATGACGGCCTTCGGGTTGTAAACCCCTGTCGGGTGGAACGAACAAGCCCGGTGCCAATACCACCGGGCCCTGACGGTACCACCGAAGGAAGCCCCGGCTAACTACGTGCCAGCAGCCGCGGTAAT
>CAZRDA010000025.1:0-12126 GCA_964598715.1 uncultured bacterium
GACGCTCCGAGCAATCGAGAACCCCGCTGTCCCCATCCGAGTGGGGCTCGTTCAGGGGAACATCGAGCAGGCCCTCAAGTGGAGCCCGGCCGCGCTGGATCTCACCCTCGGGACATATGCCCGCCTGAGCGCCGAGGCCGCCTCGGCCGGGGTGGACCTGGTCGTGTGGCCGGAGACCGCGGCCCCGCTTCTCCTGCGCCAGGACCCCGCCCGGCTGGCGCAGGTCAGGGCCCTGGCCGAATCGCTCGGGCGCCCCCTGCTGGTCGGCGCTCCGGACCGGGCGGCAGGCGAGCCGGTGCGGCTGCTGAATAGCGCGATCCTCCTCGGGCCCGACGGCCTGCTCCTCGCCAAATATGATAAGATGCACCTCGTGCCGTTCGGTGAGTACGTCCCGCTGAAGTCCCTGCTCTTCTTCGTGGACAAGATCGCCACCGGCATCGGGGAGTTCGTCCCCGGCGAGGCGCGGACGATGTTTCGGGTCCCCGGGGGGACGTTCGCCGCGAGCATCTGCTTCGAGGTCATCTTCCCGGCCGAGGTCCGGGCCGCCGTGGGGGGCGGGGCGGAGTTTCTGGTGAACATCACCAACGATGCCTGGTTCGGGCGGAGCGCGGCGCCCGCGCAGCACCTGCGCATGGCCGCATTCCGCGCGCTGGAGACGCGGCGGTATCTGGCCCGGGCCGCCAACACCGGGATCTCGGCCGTCGTGGATCCGTACGGCCGGGTCCTGGCCGCGACGCCCCTGTTCGAGGAGGCGGTCCTGGTCGGCCGGCTGGCGGCGCGGCGCGACCTGACCCCGTACGTCCGGTTCGGGGACTGGTTCGCCGCCGCGGCCAGCCTGGCGGCCGCGGGGTGGATCACGAGTGGCTGGGCGGCAGAGCGGCGGGCGGCCCGGCGGGAGAGGAAGGGATGGCGGAATTAGAGATCCGGCGACGGGTGGAGGCCCTGCGGGCGAAACTTGGCGGTCTGCGAGGTTATCTTTGACCTCGCGGGCAAGCGCGCCCGCGCTCGGACCATCGAGGAGCAGAGCCAGGCCCCCGACTTCTGGAAGGACTCCGAGGCGGCCCAGCGCCTCCTGAAGGAGCTCCGGGAACTGAACGAGCAGGCCACCCTCTTCGGGGGGCTTGAGCGGTCTTTGGAGGAGCAGGCCGGGCTGTACGACCTGGCCCGGGCGGAGGGGGAGGAGAGCCTGGTCACGGAGATCGGGGGGGCAGTGGAGGCGCTGGAGGCTCAGGTCGTCCGCCTCGAGCTGGAGACGGTTCTGTCGGGGAAGCACGATCGTGGGAACGCGATCCTCTCGATTAACCCGGGGGCGGGGGGGACGGAGTCGCAGGACTGGGCCGAGATGCTCCTCAGGATGTACCTCCGCTGGGCGGAAGGGCGGGGCTTCCGGAGCGAGGTCCTGGACCTGCAGCCTGGCGAGGAGGCGGGGATCAAGGGGGCCACCGTCACCGTGAGTGGGCCGAACACCTACGGGTACTTGAAGGCGGAAACTGGCGTCCACCGCCTGGTCCGGATCTCCCCCTTCGATACGTCTCGCCGCCGCCACACGTCCTTTGCCTCCGTGTACGTGTACCCGGAGCTCGAGGAGGACATCCAGGTAGTCATTGACGACCGGGAGTTGCGCATCGACACCTTTCGCTCGAGCGGCGCCGGCGGGCAGCACGTGAACGTGACCGACTCGGCGGTTCGCATCATCCACCTCCCGACCGGAATCGTGGTCTCCTGCCAGAACGAGCGCTCCCAGCACAAGAACAAGGCCATGGCCATGAAGGTGCTGCGCGCCCGCCTCTATGAGCGCGCCCGGCAGGAGCAGGAACAGGAACTCGAGCGCCTTGGGGGGGAAAAGAAAGAGATCGCATGGGGGAGCCAGATCCGCTCTTACGTCCTCGCCCCGTATCAGTTGGTGAAGGATCACAGGACCGGGGTCGAAACCGGAAACGTGGACGCGGTCCTGGACGGCCGGATTGATCCTTTTATTGAGGCGTACCTGTTCCAGGCACAGCGCAAGCCGGAGGCGACTTCTAAGAAGTAAGACCGCGCAAAAAGGGCCTGGAGAAGAGTTATTGTTTTACCTTATAGATAATATCGTATCTATCTACAAAGACTGTGTCTATGATCGAAGAGCCTAACGAGCTGGTTCGTGAGAGACTGAAGAAACTGGATGATCTCCGGGCGCGGGGGCTGAACCCCTACGCCTCCCGGTTCCGGGTGCAGGACCGGGTGGCCGACCTCCTCGCCCTCCACGGCGGCAAGGACGCCGAAGCCCTCACCGCCGAGGAGATCGAGGTCCGGACGGCGGGGCGCCTGATGACCATCCGGGGCCACGGGAAGGTGACGTTCGCGCACCTGAAGGATGGCTCGGGCCAGATCCAGGTGTACCTCAAGCAGGATGCGGTGGAGGCGGCCCAGTACGAACTGCTTCGACACCTGGACGTGGGAGACTTCGTCGGGGTGGAGGGGCACCTGTTCCGTACCCGGACCGGGGAACTCACCATCTGGCTAAGGACCCTCACACTGCTCACGAAGGCCCTTCGTCCCCTCCCCGAAAAGTGGCACGGGCTCACCGACGTGGAGACCCGGTACCGCCAGCGCTACCTGGACCTGGTCGCGAACCCGGCCGTTCCCGAGGTGTTCCGGCGCCGGTCCCGGATCGTGGCTGCGCTCCGGGCCTTCCTGGATAGCCGGGGCTTCCAGGAGGTGGAGACCCCGATGATGCAGACCATTGCGGGGGGGGCCACCGCCCGACCGTTCCGCACGCACCACAACGCCCTCGGGATGGATCTGTTCCTGAGGATCGCCCCCGAGCTGTACCTGAAGCGGCTCGTCGTGGGGGGGCTGGACCGCGTGTACGAGATCAACCGGAACTTCCGGAACGAAGGAATCTCCACCCAGCACAATCCCGAGTTCACCATGCTGGAGTTCTACCAGGCCTACGCCGATTACCATGACCTGATGGCGTTCACCGAGGAGCTCCTGCGCGCCGTCGCCCGGGAGGTCCTGGGCGGCCTGGAATTCACGTATCAGGGGCAGGCGATCTCGCTCAAGGCTCCCTGGCCGCGGGTGAGTCTCCTGGAGGCTCTGGAGCGCCTGGGCGGGTTCAGCGCCGGTGACCTGGCGGACGCCGCCGCCGCGCGGGCAGCGGCTGAGCGGCTGCGGGTTGCCCTCAAGCCCCACTGGGGCTGG
This sequence comes from uncultured bacterium, assembly GCA_964598715.1. GTDB lineage: Bacteria > Methylomirabilota > Methylomirabilia > Methylomirabilales > JACPAU01 > JACPAU01. The sequence continues at coordinate 3,184 of CAZRDA010000025.1, forward strand.
GGGAAGATCCTCGGCGAGCTGTTCGAGGCGACGGTGGAGAAGACGCTGCTCCAGCCCACCTTCATCCTGGACTTTCCGGTGGAGGTCTCCCCGCTGGCCAAGCAGAAGGACGACGACCCCCGGTTGGTGCAACGGTTTGAACTCTTCGTGGGGGGGCTGGAGGTGGCCAACGCCTACACCGAGCTGAACGACCCGGCGGAGCAGCGGCGGCGGTTCGAGGAGCAGCTGCGGGCGAGGGAGCAGGGAGACGAGGAGGCCCACGCGTTGGATGAGGAGTTCCTCCGGGCCCTGGAGTACGGGATGCCTCCCACGGCCGGCGAGGGGATCGGCGTGGACCGCGTGGTCATGCTCTTCACCGACTCCCCCTCCATCCGGGACGTCATTCTCTTTCCGACGCTCCGCCCCGAACGGTAAGGCATGTCGTACGAGTTCTTCATAGGTCTCCGGTATCTGAAGTCCAGGCGAACCTCCGCCCTGGTCTCCTTCATCACGGTGATCTCCACGGCTGGCGTCGCCCTCGGGGTCCTCGCCCTGATCGTGGTGATCGCCGTCATGAGCGGCTTCGAGCGGGAGCTCCGGACGAAGATCCTGGGGACCAAGTCCCACGTCCTGGTGCTCAAGGCCGGGGACGGCCTGCTCGAGGACCCGGCCCGGGCCTTGGAGGTCGTCCGCAGCGTCCCCGGGGTCGCTGCGGCCTCCCCGTTCACGGTCCACCAGGTGATGCTCGTCTCAGGTCGAGGGGCCTCAGGGGCGGTCCTCCAGGGGGTGGATCCCGCGGGCAAGGGGGAGGTCGGGGACCTCGTGCGGGCCCTCCGCTACGGCTCCCTCGCCGACCTTGCCCCGGCCCCCGTCGCGGCTGCGGACGGGGCCGTCCTGGACGGCCTCCTCCTGGGCCGCACCCTGGCCTTCACGTTGGGTCTCACCGTGGGGGATGTGGTCACCGTCCTCTCCCCGGTGGGGGGCGGGATCAGCCCCCTGGGGATCGCGCCCCGCCTGAAGCGCTTCCGGGTCGCCGGGATCTTCTCCGTCGGGATGCACGAGTACGACAGCGGTCTCGCCTACGTCGCCATCCCCGCCGCCCAGCAGTTCTTCCGGTTGGGGGCGGCGGTGGGCGGGATCGAGGTTCGGCTGAACGACTTCTGGCGGGCGGGCGAGGTGGCGGAGGCCCTCGAGGCCCGCCTCGGGCCACCGCACTACACCCGCACCTGGATGCAGATGTACCAGCCCCTCTTCGCGGCCCTCCGGCTCGAGAAGATCACGATGTTTATCATTCTCGTCATGATCGTCGTCGTGGCCTCCTTCGGGATCGTCAGCACGCTCAGCATGGGCGTGGTCGAGAAGCGAAAAGAGATCGCGATTCTCAAGTCCATGGGCGCCACGGGCGGGAGCATCCTGCAGATCTTCCTCGTCAAGGGGTTGGTGATCGGGCTCTCCGGCACCGCCATGGGGCTGCTCGGGGGCCTGCTCATCACGTTCAATCTGGACCCGATCGTCGGCGTCCTGGAGCGGCTGTTCGGGGTCCGGGCCTTCCCGGCAGAGGTGTACCTCCTCGACCGGCTCCCCCACCAGGTGAATACCGGCGATGTGGCGGCCATTCTCGCCTGTAGCCTCGCGATCGCCTTCCTGGCGACCCTCTACCCGGCCCTCCAGGCCTCCAGGCTTGACCCGGTGGAGGCGATGCGGTATGAGTGATCTCATCCGCGCGCTGGATCTTCAGAAACACTACCAGCGGGGCGGGGAAACCCTCCAGGTCCTGAAAGGGGTCTCCCTCACGGTTGCCGCGGGGGAGTTTGTGGCTGTCGTCGGTCCCTCCGGGGCCGGCAAGAGCACGCTGCTGCACCTCCTGGGGGCGCTGGACCGGCCGACCGGGGGGGCGCTCACCTACGGGGACCGGGCGGTCTGGAGCTTATCGGACGGGGAGTTAGCCGCGTTCCGGAACCAAACGGTCGGCTTCGTCTTCCAGTTTCACCACCTGTTGCCGGAGTTCACGGCCCTGGAAAACGCCATGATGCCGGCCCTGATCCAGCGCAGGGCGCCGGTGGAGGCGGCAGAGGCGGCACGGGCCTTGCTTAGCCAGGTGGGACTGCGGGACCGCCTCACGCACCGGCCCGGCGAACTCTCGGGGGGGGAGCAGCAGCGGGTGGCGGTCGCCCGGGCCCTGGTGACCTCCCCCCGGGTGCTGCTGGCGGACGAGCCGACGGGGAACCTGGACCGCAAGACGGGGGAGGAGGTGTTCGCCCTCCTCCGACTCTTTAATCGGGAGCGGGGCGTCGCCCTGGTCCTGGTGACCCATAACGAGGCCCTGTCCCGGCAGGCGGATCGGATCCTCCGGCTGGAGGACGGCCGCCTGGCGGCCGGCACGCCGGGCGAAGAAAGGGGCTAGCCGGGGCGCCGGGCTGGTGCTATACTGGAAAAAAGTAACGGAAGCCTGGCCTTCGGACGGGAGGCCACGACGAGGAGAGGGGGCGAGGGCGCGGCCATGTTCGAACGGTTCACGGAGCGGGCCCGCAAGGTCATCATCCTGGCACGCGAGGAAGCCATCCGGCTCGGCCACAATTTTGTGGGGACCGAGCACCTGCTGCTGGGGCTGATCCGCGAGGGGGACGGCCTGGCGGTGGCCATCCTCAAAAAACTCAACGTGAACCTCTCGGCCGTCAAGGCCGAGGTTGAGAAGATCGTCTCGATCGGGTCCGAGGTTGCCCCGGCCGGGGAGATCCCCTTCACCCCGCAGGCCAAGAAGGTCCTGGAGTACGCCATCTCCGAGGCCCGTTCCCTCGGGCATAACTACATCGGGACTGAGCATCTGCTCCTCGGGCTCATCCGGGAGGGGGAGGGGACCGCCTCGCTCGTGTTGCGCGACTTCGGGGTGAATGTCACCTCGGCCAAGGCCCAGGCCCAGGAGCTCCTGGGGGAGCAGGCGACCAAGGCGACCGCTGCCGCCCGCACCCCAGCCCTGGACGAGTTCGGCCTCGATCTCACCGCCCTCGCCCGCCAGGGGAAGCTGGACCCGGTCATCGGTCGGGAGGCGGAGATCGAGCGGGTCATCCAGATCCTCAGCCGCAGGACGAAGAACAACCCGGTCCTCATCGGCGAGGCCGGGGTGGGGAAGACGGCGATCGTGGAAGGCCTGGCCCAGCGCATCGTGGCCAGTAACGTCCCCGAGACGCTGCTGCGCAAGCGGGTCATCATGCTCGATCTGCCCGGGATGGTGGCCGGGACCAAGTACCGCGGCCAGTTCGAGGAACGGCTGAAGGCGGTCATCAAGGAGATCCAGCAGGCCCACACGGTGGTCCTCTTCATTGACGAGCTGCACACGCTGGTCGGGGCCGGCGCGGCCGAGGGAGCCATTGACGCCAGCAACATGCTGAAGCCGGCCCTGGCCCGGGGCGAGATCCAGTGCATCGGCGCCACCACGATGGACGAGTATCGGAAATACGTCGAGAAGGACCGGGCGCTTGAGCGCCGCTTCCAGACGATCCTCGTGGGGGCGCCCACGGTGGACGAGACGATCCAGATCCTGCGGGAGATCAAGGACCGGTACGAAACGCACCACTCGGCCATCATCACCGACGAGGCGGTCCAGGCCGCCTCGCGCCTCTCCCAGCGCTACATCGCGGACCGGTTCCTCCCGGATAAGGCCATTGACGTCATGGACGAGGCCGGTTCCCGGGCCCGCCTGAAGAGCCTCATGCTCCCGCCCGAACTCAGGGAGATGGAGAACGAGGTCGAGCGCCTCCGGGTCCAGAAGGAAGACGCCATCCGGACCCAGGCCTTTGAAGTGGCGGCCCGCCTGCGGGACGGAGAACGGAAGATGCGGGCCGAGCTGGATGACCGGAAGGCCAAGTGGAAGGAGGCGAAGGCGAAGGAGAAGATCATCGTCACCGAGGATGACATCGCCTACATCGTCTCGAAGTGGACCGGCATCCCCCTCTACCAGATCGAGGAGGAGGAGGCCTCCAAGCTCCTGCGGATGGAGGCGGAGATCCAGAAGCGGGTGGTGGGCCAGGCAGAGGCCATCCGGGCCGTGACCCGGGCGATTCGCCGCTCCCGGTCCGGGCTGAAGAACCCCCAACGGCCGGTTGGCTCCTTCATCTTCCTCGGCCCGACCGGGGTCGGGAAGACGGAATTGGCCAAGGCGCTGGCCGAGTTCCTCTTCGGCACCGAGGAGGCCATCGTCCGGGTGGACATGTCGGAGTACATGGAGCGCTTCTCGGTCTCCCGGCTCATCGGGGCGCCCCCCGGGTATATCGGCTACGACGACAGCGGGCAACTCACGGAAAAGGTCCGGCGGCGGCCCTTCTCGGTCGTCCTGCTCGATGAGATCGAGAAGGCCCACCCCGAGGTCTTCAACCTCCTCCTCCAGATCCTGGAGGATGGCCACCTGACCGATTCCTACGGCCGGAAGGTGGACTTCAAGAACGCGATCCTGATCATGACCTCCAACATCGGTGCCAGGCAGATCGGCCACCAGACCCCCCTGGGGTTCACCAAGGGGGGGGAGGAGCAGAGCTACGAGCGGATGAAGGAAACGGTCCTCAGCGAGCTGAAGAAGGCCTTCAATCCCGAGCTGTTGAACCGAATCGACGAGGTCATCGTCTTCCACTCCCTCTCCAAGGACCACCTGAAGCAGATCGTGGACCTGATGTTAAAGCGTCTCCAGGGCCAGTTGGATGAGAAGAAGCTCACCCTGTCCGTGGCCGACAACGCCAAGGAGTTCCTCATCGAGAAGGGCTTCGACCCCACGTACGGCGCGCGCCCGCTGCGCCGGGCCATCCAGCGCCACGTGGAGGACCTGCTGGCGGAGGAGATGCTGAAGGGACACTGCGCGGAGGGGAGCACCGTCCGGGTGCGGGCAGGCGAGGAGGGCCTCATCGTGGAGGAGGTGAACCTGCAGGAGCAGCAAGTCACATAAGCGGGTCGCCCGCCCCGCCGGCTCCCAGCCCTTGCAAAAGGGCTGTTTTTTTGTCGCCCCCGCACCCCCCGAGGAGAGAGATCCGGTGGGCCTGGTTCCGCGACGGGCTGCGCGCCTCGCGTTCGTGCTCGCCTGCCTTCTCCCTCCCCCCCTCCTCGCCCAGGAGGCTCCCCGCATCACCCAGATTGACGTCACCGGCCACCGCCAGGTGGAGGAGAGCGCCATTCGTCTCCGGCTGAAGACCCGGGTGGGGGATCCCTTCAGCGTGCAGCGCGTCCGGGAGGACGTGGAAGCCCTCTTCAAGATGGGGTTTTTTGACAACGTGGAGGTGGACGCGACCCCCTTTGAGGGGGGGCTCCGCCTCACCTACCGGCTTACCGAGAAGCCCACGGTCCGTACCGTCCGGATCGAGGGGAATGCAGCTATCAAGGAGGACGTGATCCGGGACAAGCTGGACCTGGCCCCCGGGGCGGTCTTCAGTCCCCAGGCGGTGGCCAGGAACGCCGAGAAGATTCGCGCCTTCTACGAGGAGGAGGGGCACTACCAGGCAGAGGTGACCGGGAGCCATCAGGCGATCTCGGAGCGGGAGGTGGAGGTGGTCTTCCGGATCCAGGAGGGGGAGATCTTCCGGATCCGGGAGGTCCGCATCGAGGGAAACCAGGGGCTCAGCGCCCGGCAGGTGAGGAAGGTGATGGCCACCGAGGCGCGGTTTCTCTTGTGGTTTCCGCCGGGCATCCTGAAAAAAACCGATCTGGCGCAGGACGTAGAGCGGATCAAGGCGCTCTACCTGGATAACGGGTACCTCCAGATCCGGGTGGAGGAGCCCCAGGTGATCCGCGACGACGTGAACCACCGGCTGGAGGTGGTCGTCCGGGTCCAGGAGGGTCCCCAGTACACGGTCGGGGAGGTGCGGGTGACGGGGGCGACGGTCTTCCCCCGGGAGGAGATCCTGAAGGATCTCCGGATCGCCCAGGCGAAGGTCTTCAGCCGTGACCTCCTCCGCCGCGACCTCGCCCGGCTGACCGACCGGTACGGGGAGAAGGGGTACGTCTTCGTGGACATCGCCCCGGTCACGAAGACCGACGAGGAGCGCAAGACCATTGACCTCACCTTCGAGGTCAGCGAGGGCCGCCAGGCGGTCCTGGAACGGATCGAAATCCGGGGGAACACCAAGACCCACGACAAGGTGATCCGCCGCCAACTGGAGCTCGCGGAGGGGGACACCTTCAGCAGCCGCGAGCTGCAGCGGGGGCGGGAGCGGCTGCTGGCCCTGAACTACTTCGAGGAGGTGCGGCCCAGCACCGAAACCGGCAGCGCCCCGGAGAAGCTGGTGCTCAACCTGGACGTGAAGGAGAAGCCGACGGGACGCATCGGTTTCGGCGCAGGCTTCAGCACCGGGTCCGGGGTGGCGGGGCTCCTGTTCCTCAACGAGGCCAACCTCTTCGGCCTCGGGCGGCGGATCGGGATCAATGTGAGCGCGGGGACTCGGACGGAGCGGTACGAGGTCTTCTACGAGGACCCGGCCTTCCTCGACACCAACTACTCCCTGGGGGTGAGCCTCTACAAGAGCGAGCGGGACTTTACCGACTTCGACGAGGGGCGGACGGGCGGAACCATCACCGTCGGCCGCCGCTTCCTCCGGTTCAACCGGGCCAGCCTCACCTACCGCCTGGAGGAGGTGACCATCAACAACGTGTCGGCCGTCGCCACCAGCTTCATCCAGCAGCAGGTGGGGACGAGCACGACGAGCAGCCTCGCCCTCGGCGTAAGTCGGGACACCCGCAACAGCCCCCTCGATCCGACCCGGGGGTACCGGGTCCTGGCGACGGCGGAGGGGGCGGGTGGGCTCCTGAACTTCGACACCAATTTCTATAAACTCGAACTGGACGGGAGCCTCTACCACCTGCTGGTGGAGGACTGGAAGGTGGTGGGACTCCTCCGGGGAGCCATCGGGTTTGTGGAGAGCTTCAGTGACACGCGGAGCGTTCCCATCCAGGAGCGCTACTTCCTGGGGGGGCCCTTCAACCTGCGAGGGTTCGATTTCCGGGACGTGAGCCCCCGGGACCCGGCCACGGGGGAGCGGATCGGGGGGAACAAGTTCCTGCTCGGACAGGCCGAGATCCAGTTCCCCCTCTGGGAGGAGGCGATCAGCCTGAGGGGGGCGGTCTTCTTTGACATCGGCAACGTCTTCGCGGAGGGGGAGCCCTACGAGCTCAGCTTCCGGACCGATGCCGGCGTGGGCATCCGGCTGGTCACCCCCCTCGGCCCCCTCCGGCTGGATTGGGGGTACAACCTGGATCCGCGTGCCGATGAGAGGCGAAGCAGGATCCAGTTCACGGTGGGCAGGATCTTCTGAGGGCGGAGGCCCTGGAGACGGCGCATGGGAACACGCGGGCGTGGTTCGGTGGCGGCGGGGATCGTGGCGGTGGCAGTCCTGGCGGCCCCCGGCCTGGGAGGGGCGGAGGACACCTTCAAAATCGGCTTTGTGGACGTCCAGAAGGTCCTGAACGATTCCAGCAGGGGAAAGGAGGCCAAGGGGAGACTGGAGAAGGAGCGGGACGCCAAGCAGCAGGAGATCCGGGCGAAGGAGGAGGAGATCAAAAAGTCAGAGGCGGACCTGCAAAAGCAGGGGGCGGTCCTGAGTGAACCGGCCCGGAAGGAGCGGCAGGAGGCGATCAACCGGAAGATCCGCGACCTGCGCCGGCTCTTCGAGGACTCGAACCGGGATCTCCAGAAGCGGGAGACGGATCTCCTGAACGAGATCCTCCGGGACATCCGGAGGGTGGTGGTTGCCTACGGGAAGGAGCACGGCTACACGCTCATCCTGGAGGCGCAGTCGGGCATCATCTTTTCCAGCCAGGGGGCGGACCTGACGGACGAGATCCTGGCCGGCTATGACCGGCCGAAGTAAGGGGGGCGTCATGCGGCTGGACGCGCTGGCGCGTGCTCTCGGGTGCGCCCTGGAGGGGGACGGGAGCGCCGAGGTCACCAGGGTGGCCCCCATCGAGACGGCCGGCCCGGGGGACCTCACGTTCCTGCACCATCCGAAGTACGTCCCGTACCTGGCCACGACCCGGGCCACCGCCGTGATCGCTCCACCCGGGGCCAGTCGTGCCCCGTGCGCCGTCCTGCGCCACGAGAACCCCTACCTCGCCTTCGCGGCCGCCCTGCGCCTCTTTCACCCGGAGACCCCGCTGTGGACCGGGGTGCACTCGCAGGCCGCCGTCGCGGGCACGGCCCACCTGGGTGCCGGGGTGGCGGTGGGGGCCTTCGCCGTCATCGAGGAGGGCGCCGAGGTGGGGGAGGGGACCCAGATCGGCCCCCAGGTCTACATCGGTCGGGGGAGTCGGATCGGCCGGGCCTGTCTTCTCTATCCCCAGGTGGTGATCCGGGAAGGGGTGATTGTCGGGGACCGGGTGATCATCCACAGCGGCACCGTGGTGGGGAGCGATGGGTTCGGCTACGCCCGGGATGCGCAGGGGAAATCCCACAAGATCCCCCAGGTGGGCCGGGTGATCATCGAGGATGACGTCGAGCTGGGCGCCAACGTCACGGTGGACCGGGCGACGCTGGGTGCCACGCGAATCGGCCGGGGGAGCAAGGTAGACAACCTGGTCCAGATCGCCCACAATGTGGTCATCGGGGAGGGTGCAATCATCGTGGCGCAGGTGGCGATCGCCGGGAGCACGGAGGTCGGCCGGCATGTCACCATCGCCGGCCAGGCCGGGATCGTCGGGCACGTGAAAATCGGGGACCGGAGCGTCATCGGCTCCCAGGCCGGGGTCGGAAAGGACCTGCCCGCTGGGGCCATGGTCCTGGGGAGCCCGGCCCTCCCCCACCTGACCACGAAGCGGATCTGGGCCGCCTGGGCGAGGCTGCCGGACCTCCTCCGCCGCGTCCGGAATCTGGAGCGTCGGCTGGGGGCGGGCACGGACCGGACAGGTCAGGAGGAGCCACGGCCATGATGGACGTCAACGCGATCCAGAAGCTCATCCCGCACCGCCCCCCGTTCCTGCTGGTGGACCGGGTGC
>CAZRDA010000026.1:0-12116 GCA_964598715.1 uncultured bacterium
GCGACGCCGAGGGTGTCCTCGCCCCCCACCGGGATCAGGGCGTCAATCCGGTGCGCGGCCAGGTTCTCCAGGACCCGCCGGGGTCCGTCCTCGGTTTTGTAGGGGTTGGTCCGGGAAGTCCGGAGGATCGTCCCGCCCTTGGGCAGAATCCCGGAGATGTCGTCCAGGCCCAGAGGCGCGAGGTTTCCGGTCATCAGGCCGAGCCAGCCCTCCTTGATGCCCAGCACCTCCAGGCCGTGGTGCCCCACCGCCTTGCGGACGACCGCTCGGATCACCGCGTTCAGCCCCGGACAGTCGCCGCCCCCCGTCAGGATCCCGATCCGCCGGATGCTCACGTCATCCTCCTCCCGGAAAAAAAAGAGCGGGGGCCCGCTGCCGGGCGCCCCGCCGCACTCTCCCCTGCCCCGGCCTACTCCGCCCGGAACCGGTCCTTGAGCCGCCCCATGATGGCGGGCATGGTGGTGTACTCCATGTCCTCCAGCGGCAGCCGGTGGGGCTGGAACGGCCCGTGCCGCCGCATGTACTCGGCGACCTCGATCGCCTTGGCCCGGGCGCCGTCGAAGGCCGGGTCGTCGAACAGGTCCACGGGGCCGATGAACTTTCCATCGGCGATCTGGTAGCCGGCGGCCACGACCCGCGGCGGGCCATCGAAGCGGGTCGGGTTGGCCATGTCGAAGCGGCAGGGCATGAGCGGGCCGTGGTGGGAGCCGCGGTTCCAGCCCTCCACCAGGTGCGGGAAGGCGAAGGCTTCCATGATCTCTCCCACCCCCGGCAGCCCGGCCTGCGCGCGGGCGACCATCACGGGATCGTCCTTCCCCACGTACTTCCCCGCGATGTGGGCGAGCTTCTGCGTGGAGGCGACGGCCGCCGGCTCGCCGTCAATGTGCCGCCGGACCATCTTGACGGCGTAGCGGTTGACCGCCCCCAGGAACATGAGGAGGTCGTACAGCTCGGCCGGGCAGGAGAGGGTGATGCTGGCCGCCTTGACCAGGTCCAGCACCTCGAAGTCGAACCCCTCGTGCATCTTCGGATCAATGATGAGTCCGGCGTTGCAGAACGGGTCCGCGAAGATCCGGTAGAGCGGGAGGTTCCAGGCCCCGGGGGCGCACTTATCAGCCATGAAGACGACGACCGGCTCGCTCGGCCGCTCCACGAACTCCATCTCAGCCACCCCGGGCCCCATCCCCTTCACGTTCCCCGTGAAGGCGTCCACCAGGAGGTCCTGGCCCGCCCCGTACAGGTGGAGTTTCTTCGCCACCCCGGTGCAGGCCATGAAGGTGTCCCAGGCTAGCTTGTGGATCTCGGTCGCCTCCACCCCCCTCCGGTGGGTCATGATGAGATTGATGTCATCGCCGCACCGCATGGCCTGCCCGTCAATGAGGGTCCCCCTCTTCACCGCCTCATTCAGGCACTCCTGGGCCTTGGCCATCAGATCCGGGTGGACCCGGTTATGGCCGGTGTAACTCCCGACGTCGGCCTTGATGACGCTCAGGGTGAGTTTCTTCGTGTCGGCCATGGCTCCCTCCCTTCACTTCGACTCGCACACGTCTCACGAAACCCGGCGGATGAGGGCAGATTGAAAGCAAGCGGTCGGCAGGATAGGACCCTTCTACCATAAACCTCATGTGCCCTTCAAGAGGCAATCCCCGACCTGGCCCTTGACACCCCGGGAAACGCTGGCTAGACTTCGCTCGCTTTCGCTGGCGAGGCGCGCGCCTGAGGCCCTGCGCGCCGGGGAGGGGGCGTGGAGCGAAACCTGGCCCTGGAGGTGGTGCGGGTCACCGAGGCGGCGGCGCTGGCCTCCGCCCGGTGGATGGGGCGGGGGAACGAGAAGGCGGCCGACCAGTCCGCGGTGGACGCGATGCGGCGAGCCATTGATGCCGTCTCCTTCGGGGGGACGGTGGTCATCGGGGAGGGGGAGCGGGAGAAGGCCCCGATGCTCTACATCGGGGAGCGCGTCGGGAGCGGCGGGGAGCCCGAGCTGGACGTGGCGCTGGACCCGCTGGAGGGAAGCGCCATCGTTGCCCAGGGCCGGGCCAACGCGATCGCGGTGGTGGCGATCACCGAGAAGGGCTGTTTCCTCCACGCCCCCGACATTTACATGGAGAAGATCGCGGTGGGGCCCCGGGCCCACGGGGCGGTGGACATCACGGCCTCCGCCGCCGACAACCTCCAGGCCATCGCCGACGCGATGAAGTGCTACGTGGAGGATCTGACCGTCGTCATCCTGGACCGGCCCCGGCACCAGGACCTGATCCGGCAGGTGCGGGAGGTCGGCGCCCGGATCAAACTCATCCAGGACGGCGACCTGTCCGCGGCCATGGCCACCGCCTTCGAGCAGTCCGGCGTGGACGTGCTGATGGGGATCGGGAGCGCCCCCCAGGGGGTGCTGGCCGCGGCCGCGCTCCAGTGCCTGGGCGGGGACATGCAGGCGCGTCTGAAGCCCCGGAACGAGGAGGAAACGCAGCGGGCCTCGGCCATGGGGGTCCGGGATCTCAACCAGGTGTTTCGGATCACCGACCTGGCCAAGGGTCCCGACATCATGTTCGCGGCCACCGGGGTCACCGACGGGGACTTCCTCAAGGGCGTCCGGTTCTTCGGCGGGGGGGCCCGGACTCACTCGGTGGTGATGCGCTACCGCTCCGGCACCGTCCGCTTCATCGAGGCCACCCATCGTTTCGACCGAAAGCCCATCTACTGAGGGATGCCCGCCCGCCGCGCCCTCCCCCGCTCGGCCCGTCCCGTCCCGGTCACCTGAGGAGTCGCCATGACCCGGGGCAAATCCACCATCCGGGGGATCAGGGGAGCGCCGGACATCCTCCCCGAACAGGTCGCTGCCTGGCAGCGCGTAGAGCGGGTGACCCACCGGCTCATGGCGGCCTACGGCTACCTGGAGATCCGGACCCCCGTCTTCGAGAAGACCGACCTGTTCGTCCGGAGCATCGGCGGGGGGACCGACATCGTCGAGAAGGAGATGTACACCTTCGAGGACCGCGGGGGAGAGTCCCTGACGCTGCGGCCGGAGGGGACCGCCCCCGTGATCCGGGCCTACCTGGAGCACCGTTTCGGCACGCGCGGCCCCCTCTGCAAGGTCTATTACCTGGGCCCCATGTTCCGGCACGAGCGCCCGCAAGCCGGGCGCTTCCGCCAGTTCCACCAGATCGGGGCGGAGGCCATCGGCCTCGGGACGCCGGCCGTGGACGCCGAGGTCCTCGCGCTCCTCAGCCACCTGTTCGAGGCGCTCGAGGTGCGGGGCCTCGTCCTGGAATTGAACAGCATCGGGGACGCCGTCTGCCGTCCGGCCTTCCGGGAGCGGTTCGCCGCCTACATGCGGGGCCGCCGCGCCGACCTCTGCCCCGATTGCCACGTCCGCCTGGAGCGGAACCCGCTCAGGATCCTGGACTGCAAGGTGGAGCGGTGCCGGGGCGTGGCGGCGGAGGCCCCCAAGCCCTCGGCCATGCTCTGCGCTGCATGCGAGGAGCATTTCCGCGAGGTCCAGAGCCTGCTCGCCCTCCTGAAGATTGACTTCGCCCTGAACGACCGGCTGGTCCGGGGCCTCGACTACTACACCCGGACCACCTTCGAGTTCATCAATCCGGCGCTCGGGGCGCAGAACGCCGTCGCCGGCGGCGGGCGGTACGACGGACTGGTGGAGGAGATGGGGGGACCGCCCACGCCCGGCATCGGGTTCGCCGTCGGCATCGAGCGGCTGGTCACCTCCCTCCCGAAGGGGGAGGCGGCCGAGGGGACGGGTGCGGCGGGGGTCTTCGTGGCCAGCCTCGGGACGGAAGCCTTCCGGTCCGGCCTCCTTCTCCTCCAGGACCTCCGGCGCCGGGGGGTCAGGGCGGCGGCCGACCTGGAGGGCCGCAGCCTCAAGGGCCAGCTCCGCTCCGCCGATAAGGAGCGGTACCGGTTCGCCGTCATCCTCGGCGATGAAGAATTACAGACCCGCGAGGCGGTGGTGCGGGATCTCACGAGCGGCGGGCAGGAGCGGGTCCCCATCAGCCGGGTGGTGGAGCATCTCGCGGCGGTTATGGGAGAGTAGGGTGGGGCTGAAGCGCACTCACTACTGCGGCGCGGTCCGGGGAACCGATGCGGGCCAGACGGTCCGCCTCGTCGGGTGGGTCCAGCGGCGGCGGGACCACGGCGGGCTCATCTTCGTGGACCTCCGCGACCGGGAGGGGATCGTGCAAGTGGTCTTCGGCCCCGAAGTGGAGGCAGCCGCCCACGAGGTGGCGAAGCGGCTGCGGGCCGAGTTCGTACTCGCGGTGACCGGGGAGGTGGTCCGGCGCCCTGCCGGCACCGAGAACGCCGCGCTTCCCACCGGCCAGGTGGAGGTGCGGGGGACTGGCGCCGAGATTCTGAACGAGGCCCGGACTCCCGTCTTTCCGATCGAGGATGATTCCAGCGTCGCCGAGGATCTCCGCCTGACCTACCGCTACCTGGACCTGCGGCGCCCCCCCCTCCAGCGGAACCTCCGGCTCCGGCATCGCGCCGCCCAGGTGGTCCGCCGGTACCTGGACGCCCAGGGCTTCATCGAGGTCGAGACCCCGGTCCTGACGAAGAGCACGCCGGAGGGCGCCCGCGATTACCTGGTGCCGAGCCGGGTCAACCCCGGGACCTTCTTCGCCCTGCCCCAGTCCCCGCAGATCTTCAAGCAACTGTTGATGGTGGCGGGCTACGACCGCTACTACCAGATCGTGAAGTGCTTCCGGGACGAGGACCTGCGGGCCGACCGACAGCCGGAGTTCACGCAGATTGACGTGGAGATGGCCTTCGTGGACCGGGAGGACGTCCTGGCCGCGATGGAAGGGCTGGTGGTCGAGGTATTCCGGGAAATCAAGGGAGTGACTATCGCCACGCCCTTCCGGCGCCTGCGCTACGGCGAGGCCATCGCCCGGTTCGGCCTGGACAAGCCGGACCTGCGCTTCGGGATGGAACTCACCGACGCCACCGATCTGTTCCGGGGGTCGGGCTTCAAGCCATTCGCAGAGGCGGTGGCTGCGGGCGGCCAGGTGAAGGGAATCCGGGTGCCGGGCTTCGCCGAGGCCCTCACGCGCAAGGTGATGGATGAATACACGGAGTTTGTCAAGGCATTCGGGGCCAAGGGGCTGACTTCCTTCAAGATGTGGGCCGAGGGCCTGACCTCGCCGGCGGCCAAGTTTCTGACGCCCGAGGGCCTGAGGGCCCTGGCGGGGAGGTTCGCCGCCGAGACGGGAGACGCCCTGCTGCTGCTCGCCGACACGCGGGCGGTCGTGGCCGAGGCGGTCGGCCGGCTGCGCGCGAAGGTCGGGCACGAGCGGGGGCTGGTGGACGCCGAGCGCCTCGAGGTCTGCTGGATCACCGACTTCCCGCTCCTGGAGTGGAACCCGGAGGAGCGTCGTCACCAGGCCATGCACCATCCCTTTACGGCGCCCCTGGAAGAGGATCTGCCCCTCTTCGACAGCGCCCCGGAGAAGATCCGGGCCAAGGCCTACGACCTCGTCATCAATGGGCACGAGATCGGGGGGGGCTCCATCCGGATCCACCGGCGGGAGGTCCAGCAGAAGATGTTCGATGCCCTTGGGTTCAGCCCGGAGCAGGCCCGGGAGCGGTTCGGGTTCCTGCTGGAGGCGCTGGAGTTCGGGACGCCGCCCCACGGCGGGATCGCGTTCGGCTTCGACCGGCTGATCATGCTCCTGACCGGAGCTCCTTCCATCCGGGATGTCATCGCCTTCCCCAAGACCCAGCGCGCCGTGGATCTGATGGCGGGTGCCCCCGCCCCCGTGGACCTGCAGCAGCTCAAGGAACTCCGGCTGAAGCTGGACCTGGGCTAGCCCCGGGCTACGCTGTGGCGGATGAACTGGAGTGAGCGCGGTTGTGTTTCCGATTGACAGCCCGGCAACCCGGCAGTAGCATACCGGCCATGCTCGTGCAACCCACCCCGCACCGGGGTGTCTGCCCCGCTCCCGTTCCCACCCGCACCGCCAGCCAGGACCGGGCGCTTCCTGAGCCCATTGTGTCCCGCTCTCCCGCGCGTGAGCCGGGGCCCCCGCCCGCTCCCTGAGCCAAAGGAGGGGTCCACCGCAGCCCTCGATGACCGACCTGAAGAGTTCCTACCGGAAAGTCTCCCTTCCCGCTGGCCGCCACATCCAGAGCCTGTTTGGCCGTCACGACGAGTACATCCGCCTCGTGGAAAACGCCCTGAACGTCCGCCTCACTACCCGGGAGGGTCTCCTCACCATCACGGGCGAAGGGGAAGAGGTGGTGATCGCGGAGCAGGTTATCCACGAACTCACCAGCATCGTCGAGGGGGGCGGCTCGCTCAGCAGTCAGCAGGTACGGCAGGCGCTCCGCCACGTCAGCCGGCAGGACGTGGAGGGGTTCAAGGCGCTCCAGAATGACGCCATCGAGGTCTCCTCGAAGAAGCGGCCGGTGCGGCCGAAGAGCGCAGGGCAGAAGGCCTACATTGACGCCATCCGCCAGTACGACATCGTCCTCGGGATCGGGCCGGCGGGCACCGGGAAGACCTACCTCGCCATGGCGATGGCCGTCTCGGCCCACCTGCGGCGGGAGGCGAATCGGATCATCCTCACCCGGCCGGCGGTGGAGGCCGGGGAGCGGCTGGGGTATCTGCCCGGGACCCTCTACGACAAGATCAACCCGTACCTGCGGCCCCTCTACGACGCCCTCTACGACATGCTCGAGACGGAGCGGGCGAACCGCCTGATCGAGATGGGGGTGATCGAGATCGCCCCGCTGGCCTTCATGCGCGGGCGGACCCTGAACGACTCCTTCGTCATCCTGGACGAGGCCCAGAACACCACCTCCGAGCAGATGAAGATGTTCCTGACCCGCCTCGGGTTCAACTCGAAAACGGTCATCACGGGGGACATCACCCAGGTGGACCTCCCCCCCGGCCGCGTCTCCGGCCTGATCGAGGTCCGGACCATCCTCCGGGACATCCAGGGGATCAAGTTCGTTTACCTGAAGGAGGAGGACGTGGTCCGGCACGAGTTGGTCCAGCAGATCATCCGCGCCTACGAGGAGCACCACACGCCGCCCGAGCCTCCCCCTTCTCGGCGACCGGAGGCGGCCCGTGGCGAGCGGGAGGCCCTGGAGGCCGGCTAGGCCCCGGGCCGGCGCGGCGGAGGCAAGGGATGCAACAGGGGAGCGCGGCGCTCAAGGAGAACGGGGGTCGCAAGGCGCCCGCCGGCCACCACCGCTACCACCAGACTCCCATGCGGGTCTTCTTCCGGGCGGCGGAGGAGCAGCCCCGGATCCTCCGACTGAGCGGGGTCCTGTACGTTCTCCTGACCGGCTTCCTCCTCGCCTCGGCGGCGCCGCCCGACGCCGGCCCCCCGGCCCTGCTGGGGCTGCTCCTGATCTCCGCGTTTGTCCTGGGAACGCTTGCCATCTACATGCTGCGGCTCCAGCCGCGCCAGTGGCAGACCCCCAAGCACCTGAGCCTGCTCGCCACCGTGGTGCTGGCCACCCTCCTGGTGGTCCGGGGGGCCGCCATCCTCGCGCGGGCCCTGGCGACCCATTTCCCGGCGGTGCCGCGCGTCTCCTTCGAGTACGGCCTGCCCGTGGCGGTCGGCGCGGTGTTGCTGGCCGTCCTCTTCAATGCCCGGGTCGCCTTCGCCGGGTCGCTCGCCATCAGCGTGCTCGCTACCCTCATGGTGGCCATGAGCATGAAGTTCTTCCTCTTCGCCCTGGTGGGCGGGCTCGTGGGGGTATTCGCCATTCCCCCGGTGCAGGACCGGAGCACCTTCTTCAAGGCCGGTTGCTGGGTGAGCGTGGCGAGCGCGTACAACCTGGTGGCCTTCGCCTTTCTGGAGGGGAGCTTCTCGCAGCTGCCGGCCGAGGTCCTGGCGGGCCTGGCCAACGGGATCCTGACCGCCGTGATCGCCTCCGCGCTGCTCCCGGCCCTGGAGCGCCTCTTCGACACGGCGACCGACCTCAGGCTGCTGGAACTGTCGAACATGACCAACCCGCTCCTGCGGCAACTGATCCTGACCGCCCCCGGCACCTACCACCACAGCATCATGGTCGGGACCCTCTCCGAGGCGGCGGCCGAGGCGATCGGGGGCAACTCCCTCCTGTGCCGGGTGGGGGCGCTCTACCACGACGTGGGGAAGATCAAGAAGCCGGCCTACTTCGTCGAGAACCAGCCCGAGGCGGTCGCCCGCCACAATGAGCTCAACCCCCGCATGTCGAGCCTCATCATCACCTCGCACGTGAAGGAAGGGATCGCGCTGGCCCTCGAGCATCGCCTGCCGCCGGCCATCGTGGACCTCATCCCCCAGCACCACGGCACCCGGCTGGTAAAGTATTTCTTCGAGAAGGCCAAGGAGGCCCACGACCCGGACCTGGGCGAGGTGGACGAGGGGGACTACCGGTACCCCGGCCCGAAGCCGCAGACGCGCGAGGCGGCCATCCTGATGCTGGCCGATGCCGTGGAGGCGGGGGCTCGCACCCTGAACGACCCCACGCCGGCCCGCATCCAGGGGGTCGTTCAGCGGCTCATCAATAATATTTTCATCGAGGGGGAACTGGACGAGTGTGATCTGACCCTGAAGGACCTGCACCTCATCGCCAAGGCGTTCATTCGTATCCTGACCGGGATGTACCACCACCGGGTGGACTACCCAGGCGTCCAGTTGCAGGACTTCGCCAAGAAGCGGACGGTGGATGGGGATTCAGGTGCGAAACCTCCAGCGGGCGAGAAGGGTGGCGACGCCCCGGCTGCGAAGCGTGGGGCGGAAGACATTAAGCGCCTTGGGCTGTCCTGAGGCGGATGTCGGCTGCCTCCTCGTCAGCGACCGCCGCATCCGCGCCCTGAACCGCCGGTATCGGGGTGAGGACCACCCCACCGATGTCCTGGCCTTCCCCCAGGGAGAGGGGAGCGGGCCGCCTGGGCATCCGGACCTCCTGGGGGACGTGGTCATCTCGGTAGAGACCGCCGCCCGCCAGGCCGCCCGGGCCGGCCACTCCCTGGAGCGGGAGGCGGCCCTGCTTCTCATACACGGCATCCTCCACCTGCTGGGACATGACCACGCGACCGCGGCCGAGCGCCGCCGGATGTGGGCGCTCCAGCGGCGTCTGTTCCGCGCGGCCGCGGCCGATCTTCGCTAGCCCTGGTCACATTCGGATCCCCGCCGTGGGCGCGGCACGACGCCGCGGTCCCCGCCGCCTGGCCGCCCACCTGAGCCGGCAGGGGTTCAGCGCAGAAGTGGTCGTGACCCTCCTCCGGGAGTGTTTAGGCCACGCGCAATCGCCAGAACGCCACTGAGCCATCGCCGCCGGCGCGGGCCCCCTCATCGCCCGTCCGCTAGTTCCCGTCCCCCTTGTTTGGTAAGACTAGGGCAAAAATGATCTTGACAACCGGCTGAGCCCTCCTCTATAAGTCCCCTACCCGCCGGAATGATCATCAGGCGGCCTCCGGCGCGGCTCCCAGCGCTTTCAGAGTACAACCGCAGTCTCAACTAGCATCTGGCTCCGCTAGCAGTCAGGAGAGAGGGATGGGGACCCCCCACTGGGGCCGCAGAGTATCGCGTGCCCTCCCCCTCGTCTTCCTCCTCGTGGTCCTCGCCCTCCTCGCTAGCCTCCTCCTGATCCTGTCCCCGGCCCAGCCTCCTGCCCAGGCGTTCACCCGGACCTTCTTCTCCCCGCACACCTACACCCAGACGAGGGCCGCTCCGCAGACCTTTACCGCCACCTTCGAGGGGCCCGATGACGACGACGATGGCTCGCCGCTCGCCATCCTGCACCTGGACAACGGGAAGGCCGACGGCACCGCCCGGGTCCGGCTCGGCCGCCTCCTGCTGAACGGGACCGAGGTGGTGGCCCCCTGGGAGCTGGGGCCGGATGTCCTGCTCGTGGACAAGCCGGTCCTCCTCCAGGAAAAGAACACCCTCACCCTCACCTTGAGCGGCCCCGTGGGGGGCCGGGTCACCGTCAGCATTGCGACCCGCGCCCCCAAGCTCACCAGCGTCAGC
Source organism: uncultured bacterium (assembly GCA_964598715.1). Classification (GTDB taxonomy): domain Bacteria; phylum Methylomirabilota; class Methylomirabilia; order Methylomirabilales; family JACPAU01; genus JACPAU01. Next base: position 9,981 of record CAZRDA010000026.1, read on the forward strand.
CCGCCTACGGGGACCCAGGGCACCACCCTCCCCGTGGCCGTGGTCGGGAGCCAGACCCACTTCGCGGCCGGCCGCACCACGCTCTGGGCCGGCCCCGGGGTGAGCGTCGGGGGCGCCCCCGCGGGCACCTTCGGCCCCGTCACCGTCCAGAATGCCACGCACCTCACGGCCACCCTCACCCTCACCCCGACGGCCCCCCTGGGCCCCCGGACCCTCCTGGCCAAGACCACGGAGGACGATGACGACGACGATGACGATGATGACGACGAAGACGATGATGATGACGATGCAGAGCTCGCTAGCCTCTCCCCGGGGCTCACTGTCCTGCCGGCCACGGCCGCCCTCCCGGGGACGACCGTCACCACCCTGGCTGGCAGCGGCACCCCCGGCCTGACCGATGGGCCCGGAAGCACCGCCCAGTTCGCGTTCCCCGCCGATGTGGCCGTCACCGGGAGCGGCACCGTCTCCGTCGCCGACACCGGCAACCACCGCCTGCGGGAGATCACCCCGGGGGGCACCGTGAGCACCCCGGCCCTCCCGGTCTCCCTCAAGGCGCCCGAGGGGCTCACCCTGGACGGGGCGGGCCGCCGGATCCTCGTGGACACCGGGCGCTGTGTGATCCGCATCCTCCAGGCAGACGGCACGGTGACCACCATCGGGAGACCCGGCACCTGCGGCTTCGCGAACGGGGGCCCGACGACCGCCCGGTTCAAGGCCCCCCGGGACGTCGTCGCCGATGCCGCGGGGAACCTCTATGTGGTGGATACCGGCAACTTCCGCGTCCGCAAGATTAATCCCCAAGGGAACGTCACCACCGTGGCCGGCTCGGGGGCCTTCGGCACCACCGATGGGCCCGCCGCAGCCGCCACCTTCGGGTGGCTCGGGGGCATCGCCGTGGGCCCGGACGGTACCCTCTTCGTCAGCGACGCCGTCTTCCACACGCTCCGCCGGATCGCTCCCGATGGGACCGTGAGCACCGTGGCGGGCACCGGGGGGGCCGGCTTCGCCGACGGCCCGGCCGCCACCGCCCAGTTCTTTTCCCCGACCGCGCTGCATCGCGACCAGGCGGGCAACCTCGATGTCACCGACACCGGCAACTCCCTGATCCGCCGCCTCACCCCCGGGGGGCAGGTCATCACCTTAGCCGGCACCGGGCGGCTGGGGAGCACAGACGGATCAGGCCCCTCCGCCAGTTTTCACCTCCCTCGCGGCCTCAGCGGGGACTCCCAGGGCAAGCTCGTCGTCGCGGACACCTTCAACCACAAGGTCCGGGTCGTCCAGGTGGCCCCCATCGTCACCGCCATTGCCCCACCCTCCGCCCCCCACGGGACGGCCGTCAGCCCCTTCACCGTGACCGGGAGCAACCTCCTGGGGGCAAACAGCGTGGACTTCCGCCTGGGGGACGGGACCCCGGACACGGCGATCACGGCGAGCAATCTCACCGTGGATGCCACCGGGACCACCCTCACCGCCACCGTGACCATCGTTGCCACGGCGGCCCTCAGCCCACGGACCGTGACCGTCACCACCCCGGGCGGCACCTCCGATGCCACCCCGAGCCCCGCCAACACCTTCACGGTCCTGGGCCAGATCAGCCTCATCCCCACCTTCCAGACCCTGGCGGTGGGGGCCCAGGGGGGCCTCACCGTCTCCCTCTCCGCCGCCGCTCCAACGGGGGGCCTCCTCGTCACCCTGACGAGCGCGAACCCGGCCATCGCCAAGGTGGGCATCCCGGGCGGGCTCCCGAGCGAATTCGTCACAGTCACCATCCCGGCTGGGCAGAGCACCGGCCCGGCCACCGTCACCGCGGTCAGTGAGGGCAGCACGACCCTCACGGCCAGCGCCATGGGCTTCGCCGACGGCCTCGCCGCCGTCACCGTCATCAGCCCCTCGCTCACGATCACCCGCTTTACCCCAACCAGCGGCAAAGTGGGGACCACCGTGGTCCTCACCGGCTCCGGGTTCCGGCCGACGGCCAGCCAGAACACCGTGACGTTCGCCGGGGCCAGCGGCACCCGCGTCCCCGCGGTCGTCTCGGCCGCCACCCCCACGTCCCTCACGGTCACGGTCCCCACAGGCGCCGTCACCGGGGCCCTCCAGGTCACCACCAACCCGAGCGGCACCGCCACCTCGAGG
>CAZRDA010000027.1:0-11899 GCA_964598715.1 uncultured bacterium
AGTACGCCCGAGGGGTCGGCGACATCACCGTCCGCCAGAACGTCCAGTTCCACTGGGTCACCATCGAGGATCTGCCCGCGCTCCTCGCGAGCCTCTGGCGGTGCGGGATCAGCACCATGGGCGCCTGCGGGGACGTCACCCGCAACGTCACCGGCTGCCCCCTGGCCGGGGTGGATCCCGACGAAGTCGTGGACGCCTCCCCGCTGAGCCATGCGGCGACCCGGATGCTGAACGGGAACCCGGCCTTCTTCAACTTGCCCCGCAAGTACAAGATCTCCATCACTGGCTGTCGGGTCTGGTGCTCGTATCCGGAGGTCAATGACGTCGGGTTGACCGCCGTCACCCGCACCCGGAACGGGAAGCCCGAGATCGGGTTTTCGGTCCGGGTCGGCGGGGGGCTCTCCACGGACCCGCATCTGGCCGTCCGGCTGGAGGCGTTCGTCGGCTGGAACCAGGTCCTCCCCGTCGTGAAGGGCATCACGGAGATCTTCCGGGACGCCGACTTGCTGCGGCAGAACCGCGAGCGGGCGCGGCTCAAGTTCCTGTTCCTGCGTGAGGGCTGGACGGCCGAGCGCTTCCTGAAGGAACTGGAGGAGCGCATCGGCTTCTCCCTCGACCCCGCGGTCCCCGAAGAGGCGCCGGAGGACGTCTACCGCGATCACGTGGGCATCCACCCCCAGCGCCAGGAGGGGTATTCCTACGCGGGCATCGCGGTGCTGCGCGGGCGGATCACCGCCGAGCAGATGACCCGGGTGGCCGACCTGGCCGACCGGTACGGGACGGGCGAGCTGCGGACTACCAACATGCAGAACCTCCTGATTCTCAACGTTCCGGCCCGTGACACGGACCTGCTCGCCGGAGAAATCGAAGCGGCGGGCTTGCGGCTGAATGCCTCCCCGTTCTGGCGGGGGACTGTCGCCTGCACCGGGACGGAGTTCTGCAAGCTGGCCATCACCGAGACCAAGGGCTACGCCCGCTGGTTGGTGGAAGAGCTGGAAGAGCTCCTGCCCGGCTTCGGGGAGCATTTAAAGATCCACATCACCGGCTGCCCGAATAGCTGCGGCCAGCACTGGATCGCGGACCTCGGGATCGAAGGCAAGAAGATCAAGGTGGATGGGAAGATGGTAGACGCCTACTACTTCTGCCTGGGCGGCGCGGTCGGAAAGCACCAGGCGATCGCCCGCCCGGTCGGGTACCGCTGTCAGGCGACGGAGGTCCCCGACGCCATCACCCGGCTGTTGCGTGCCTACCTCCGGGACCGGCTGGACAGCGAGAACTTCCGAAAGTTCTGCGGCCGTCAGAGCGACGTAGCGTTGCGCGCAGCCCTGGCCGGGGCCGAGGTCGCCCCCGTGGCGCGGGACGCCTCCGCGGGCGGGCCGCCCCATGGGGTCGAGGGGTAGGACATCGGAAGCAAGGGCCGGGACGGAACGCCAGTGGCTGCGCGAGCCGTCGGGGCCCTGCGCTAGCGCGGGGGCCTGCGCCGGCGAGAGAGCGGATCAGCACGCGGGGCAACACCCCGAAAGGAGGAGCGCATGGCAGAGTATGTGAACCCCCAGGTTCTGGTCTCGACGCAGTGGGCCGAGGAGCATCGAGGTGACCCGCATATCCGGATCGTCGAGGTGGATGTGGACACCAAGGCGTACGACGAGGGTCACATCCCCGGGGCGGTTGGCTGGTCCTGGCAGACGCAGCTCTGCGACACGGTCCGGCGGGAGATCCTCCCCAAGGCGGGTTTTGAGGGGCTCATGGCCGCCTCGGGAATTGACAACGCCACCACCGTGCTCCTCTACGGGGACAACAACAACTGGTTCGCCGCATGGGCCTTGTGGCAGATGAAGATCTACGGCCACGAGGAGGTGTGCCTGATCAACGGGGGGCGAAAGAAGTGGATCGAGGAGGGGCGGGCGCTGACGAAGGAGGTGCCCAAGCCCCCAAGGGGGACGTATCGGGCGAAGGACCCGGATCTCTCAATCCGCTCCTTCCTCCCGGACGTTCAACAGGCCGTGGCCCGGAAGACGGTCGAACTGGTTGACGTGCGCAGCCCGCAGGAGTTCACCGGGGAACTGCTTTCGCCGCCCGGCCTCCCGGAGACCTGCCAGCGGGGGGGACACATTCCGGGGGCGAAGAACATCACTTGGTCGAAGGCCTGCAACGAGGATGGAACGTTCAAGGGCCACGATGACTTGGCCAAGCTCTACCGGGATGCCGGGATCACCGGAACCAAGCCCATCATCGCCTACTGCCGGATCGGCGAGCGCTCCAGCCACTCTTGGTTCGTCCTCAAGTACCTGCTGGGCCTCAAGGGGGTCACGAACTACGACGGGAGCTGGACGGAGTGGGGCAACTTGGTCGGGGCTCCGGTCGAGAAACCATAGCAGGCGATTCCCGGCGCACGTCCGCCGGAATGCCCACGCGTCGCTCGCGCGTCCGCGCTGACCGGCGGGGGGCTTCTTTGGAGAGAGCGATGAAACCGGAGGAGTACTCGCGCAGGCAGGAGGAAGTCGGCCGCTGGAAGATCAATATCATCAGTTTTCGGCTCGGTGACCGGTACTACTGCACGGTAGATAACGTGGAGCCGGGGGCATGGCTGGCGCGGAGTGAGGGGGCGACGCGGGAGGATGCGGAGCGGACAGCGATCGAGAAGGCCACCGCGAGGCTCTCTCGCACCCGCGTCGCCGGCTGAGGACGCCGGCTCGCCCGGGGCATCTGCCCCGGCGAAGACGTCGGGGCCGGCGAGCGGGCGGCTCGAGGGATCGCCGACCGGGGGCTTCAGGCATCGGCGATCACGGCCGGTCGGGCCGACGGCGGCAGGCCTACCGTTGGAAGAAGGCGCCAAGCGGCGGCCGGAGAATTCCCCGCTCCCAGTTTGCAAGGTTCTCCGGGTCGGATTTGCCCCACACGAAAAACAGCGCCATCGCCCCGTAGAAGGGGAGGTGCCCGATCAGCTCTTCCGGTCCGAAGATCCCCAGGGTGAGGTTGAAGGGGATCCAGGTGATCACGATGATGTCCCGGAGGAAGACCCCGCTGAGGACACAGAGGCCGATCAGGAGTTCCACCGCCCCGACCATGAAGACGAATTGGGCATCCGTCAGGGGGAGACCCACGGCAGGGAAGAAATTCAGGGGGTAGTTTCCCAGGAAGTCCACAGCCATCGGCACGTTCAGGAGCTTCTCGGTGAAGGCGACGACGATCAGGCTCACGCCGACCCCCACCCGCAGGAGCGGGACGGCCCGTCTGACGAGGCTCGGGCTCGGCTCCCACTTCGGGAAGAGCGCCCGGTCCATCGCAAAGGGTCCCCGCCCGGCGCAGAGGAAAAAGGCGCTGAACCCCAGGATGTGGATCGCCTCCAGCATCTCTTCGGGGCCCACGACGAAGAGGCCGGCCCCCCACATCAGGGCGAGGAGCAGGGCGAAGAGGCGGCTGGCCGAGCCATAGACGAGGGCGAGCATCACGCCGATCTGGCCCAGGGTGAAGAGATGCGCCCAGATCCCTTCCAGATGGTTGTTGGGGGTGAAGAGGGTGTGGTTCAAACCATTGACGAGTAGCGGGACCCCGAGGTGAACGGCGAGGAAGAGGGGCATGAGCGCGTAGAGCGCAGCCCTGGCCTCCGGGCTGCCGCCGAGCGCCGCGGGACCGGGGATGACCGAGCGCTGCCCCCGCCAGCGCCAGACCAGGAGCGCCACCAGCCACAGGGCGACCGCTCCGCCGATGGCCAGCCAAGTCCAGGGATCGGCGAGCGCTTCGGTCCGAAGCGCGTAGGCCTCGGCATCGAGGAACCACTTCTCATGGGCGTCAGCGGTCTGTCCCAGGGCAAGGGCGATCCCCGGTGCCCCCATGAGCGTTGCACAGAGGATCCTTCGATGGTCGTTCATGGCGGCATCCTCGTCTCAAGCGGGGTGGGGCCCTGCCCGCGCGGTCCTCTCCGGCCGGCCCCCGTCTCGCTCGGCACCCAGGTACCCGGCGCCGGCCCGGCAGGGAAATCCCGATCACGCCGCCGGGCCACCATGCTACCACTTGCTGTCCCTGGCAGGAACAGGGGAGGACTTGGTCATCCGGACCCGCGTTTCTGGGGGACGGCCGCAGAGGCGAAACGGATGGAGGGGGAGAGGCTGCCCTCATGTCACTCAAGGGTCTGACCGTGGCGATCACCGGAAGCCGGAGGGCGTCGGAGCTCGCCCAGCTTGTCACCAAGTTCGGTGGCGTCCCGTACGTCGCCCCGACGGTCGGGATCGAGGTACAGGAGGAAGCCGGCCGGCAGGTGGACGCATTCGCGGACCGGATCGCCGCCGGCCAATTCGACTATGCCGTCTTCATGACCGGCCCGAGCGTCTATCTGCTCATGTCGCGGGCGGGCGAGCGGGGGCTGCAGCAGCAGGCGGTCGAGCGGCTCAACCGGCTCACCGTGGTGGCGCGGAGCCACAAGCCGCAGAAGGTGCTGGAGACGTACGGCGTGCGCGTATCCCTCGTCCCCCTGGACAACACGGCAGAGGGCATCGCCGCCGCGATGGCGCCGCTCCCCCTCCGGGGGAAGCGGATCGCCGTCCTCTGGCACGGCGCCCCAACCACCCTCCTCCGCGAGGCGCTGGAGGGAAAGGGGGCGGAGGTCTTCGAGGCACAGGCGTACACCTATTCGCCCGGACTCGAGAAGAGTGGTGCGGAGGTGCTTGGGGCCCTGGGCTTTCACTACATCCCGCCCGAACACCAGAAGGTCCTCCAGCTGATCCGCGACCTCCTGGCGGGAAGCATCCACATCTTGACCTTCACCAGCCCGCCCTCTGCGAGGAATCTCTTCGGCATGGCCGGGGAGCACGACCTGCAGGAGGCGTTGTGCAAACAGTTGAACGCCGGCGTGGTGGTGGTCGCTGTCGGGCCCCCGACGCGTCGGGCCATCGAGGAGCGCGGCGTCAGCGTGGACGTCATGCCCGAGGTCTACAAGCTCGGCCCCATGGTGCGGGGGATCGCGCAGTACGTCGCCGATCCACTGCCCTCGCCGAAGAAGCAGCTCCTCGCGGGGATGCAGCCCGCGAGAGCAGGGGAGACCCGTGGCTAGCCCAGAGAGAGCCCAGGTGGAGATCCTCCTGCAGCTCTACCAGATCTATGACCGGAACCGGGAGGCACTTCTCTGGTTCCTGCACGACCTCGCGGCCAAGGACTACGCGGAGTACAAGGCCAGGTACGCCGGGACGTCCAGAGAACGGATCTTCTTCACCTCGGTCTGCGGCTTCTTCGAGCTCTCCGGCGTGCTGGTCAATCGGAAGCTGCTTGGGGCAGACCTGTTTTTCGATGTGTTCAATCCCGCTCCCTACTGGGAGCGTGCGAGGCCGATCGTGGAAGGCATGCGCAAGACCAGGCCGCACATCTACGAACACTTCGAGCTCCTCGACGCGTCCCGAAGGCAGTGGGCGGAGAAGCGCTCGCCCAAGGTCGCCCAGAAGGCGCGGAGATAGCGCGTGCCGATGACACCGGAGCGCCGCACGGACTTCCCCGCGCCGCGGGGCCGCGGGGCCCCGGAACCCGAGACGCGGGACTCTCTGATGCGGAAAACGGGGAAGGTCTACTTAGTCGGGGCGGGGCCGGGCGACCCCGGCCTGCTCACGCTGAAGGGGGCCAGGTGCCTGGCCGAGGCGGATGTGGTCCTCTACGACTACCTGGCCAACCCTGCCCTCCTGGATCACGCCCGGCCCGGGACGGAGATCGTGTACGTGGGCAAGCAGGGGGACGGAGAGCAGACTCCCCAGGAGTGGATCACCCGCCTCCTCGTCCAGCGCGCGCGCGCCGGGAAGGTCGTGGCCCGCCTCAAGGGGGGCGATCCCTTCGTGTTCGGGCGGGGAGGAGAGGAAGCCGAGGCGCTGGCCAAGGCGGATATCCCGTTTGAGGTCGTCCCGGGGGTGACGGTGGCGGTGGCGGTCCCGGCCTATGCCGGCATCCCCCTCACCCATCGGGACTGCGCCTCCAGCGTGGCCATCGTTACGGGGACGGCCGCCGCCGACCGGGAGGCGCCCGGCATCGCGTGGGATAAGTTGGCTACGGCCGTCGGCACGCTGGTCGTCCTGATGCCCATCCGACGGCTTCCCGAGATCGCGCGCCGTCTGCTCGCGCACGGCCGGCCGGCCAACACCCCGGCGGCCCTGATCCGGTGGGGAACCACGCCCAAGCAGCGGACGGTGGTTGGCACGCTCGGCGACATCGCGCAGCGGGCATCGGTGGCCGGCATCCGCCCGCCCGCCACGCTCATCGTGGGCGAGGTCGTCCGCCTGCGCGAGATGCTGCGATGGTTTGATGGGGAGGCGTCCGATGAAGGTGGCCCTGCTGCTGGTTGACCACGGGAGCGTCCGGGCGGAGGCGAACGCCCTGCTCGCCGAGGTCGCCCGCCTGGTCCAGGAGTTCTCCGGGCTGAAGATCATCGAGCATGCCCACATGGAACTCGCCGAACCCACCATCGCCCAGGGCTTCGAGGCGTGCGTGGCGGCTGGCGCGAACATGGTGATCGTTCATCCGTATTTCCTGGCTCCCGGCAGGCACTCGACCCAGGACATCCCGCGCCTGGTGGCGGGTGCTGCGGCGCGCCACCCCGGCGTCCGGTACAGCGTGAGCGAGCCCCTTGGGCTGCACCCGAAGATCGCCGAGGTCGTTCTGGAGCGCGCCGCGCGGGCGGGAGCGGCAGACATCGCTCCCGAAGCGCGTGCGCAGGACGGGCCCCGCGTCCGCGGGAGCGTCGCGCGCCTCGGCAAGCCACGAAGGCATCTGGGGGTAGGGCGTCCACCGAAGGGTAGATCAGCGAGGCGCGGATAGACCGCGCGCAGCCGAACCGGGGGTGACGGGATGGACCTGGGGATCTCCCTGCTGGGCCTGGTCGTGGGCGTGCTCGTCGGCATGACGGGCATCGGGAGCGGGTCGGTCATGACGCCCATTCTCATCCTGGCCGGCGTCCGGCCGACCGTCGCGGTCGCCAGCGACCTGGTCTACGCCGCCATCACCAAGGGGGTGGGCGCCGTCCAGCACCTTCGGCAGGGGACCGTCCACCTCCCCCTCGTGTTTTACCTCAGCCTGGGGAGTGTCCCGGCGGGGCTGTTGGGGACGAAACTCTTCACCGATCTGGAGCGCGCGGTCGGCCCGGCGCTGGACGCGTGGGTCAGCAAGGCGGTGGCGGTGCTCCTGATCCTGCTCGCAGCCTTCACCCTGTTCGACCTGCTGCGGCCGCGGACGAGCCGGTCGCAGCGGCCGCCGCTGCCCTGGACCGGCGCGGTGAAGCTCCTCACGGTCCTCGTGGGGGCGGGCATCGGCCTGCTCGTGAGCTTCACCTCGATCGGCAGCGGCTCCATCGTGGCCGCCCTGCTCCTGTACCTGTATCGGCTTCCCGTCAGCCAGGTCGTAGGCTCGGACATCGTCCAGGCCGTCTTCCTGGCCAGCGCAGCCGGGCTGGCCCATGCGGCCGGCGGACGGGTGGACTCGGGGCTGGTGCTCAGCCTGCTCGTCGGCTCCATCCCGGGCGTGCTGGTGGGGAGTGTGCTCTGCCCCCGGATGCCCGTGCGCGCGCTACGGGGTGCGGTGGCGATGGCGATCTTGTACGCGGGTGTGCGACTTCTCTAACGGGCGGGAGGATTTCTGATGACGGAGACTGCGGAGGGTAAGGGGGGGGACGGGCGGAGCGTGGTGGCGCCCGAGGGCGCAGCGACAAGCCTGCCAGGGGAAGCCGGGGGTCTGCAGGAGTGGCTCGAGGCGGACCTCGGCGAGCGGCCGGCCGAGGAGATCCTCGGCTGGGCCATTCGGACCTTCCGGCCCCGGATCGCCCTGGCATCCAGTTTCGGGGTGGAGGACGTGGTCCTCATTGACATGTGGTCGCGGATCCAGGGCGACGTCCGCGTCTTCACCCTGGACACGGGGCGCCTCCCGGAGGAGACCTACGAGGTCATGGATCGGATCCGCGAACGGTACGGGATCGCCATCGCGAGCTATTTCCCGGAGACGGCGGCGGTGGAGGTGCTGGAGCAGGAGCGGGGGTTCTATTCCTTCCGCCGGAGCGTGGAGGAGCGGAAGCACTGCTGCGGCGTCCGGAAGGTGAAGCCCCTCGGCCGGGCGCTCGCGGGCCTCGATGCCTGGGTGACGGGGCTCCGGCGTGAGCAGGCCGAGACGCGCTCGGCCCTGACGCACGTGGAGCGGGACCCGGGCCACGGGGGGATGATCAAGGTGAACCCCCTGACTGATTGGAGCACCGAGCAGGTGTGGAGCTATGTCCGGGCCCACGAGGTCCCGTACAACCACCTCCACGACCGGGGCTACCCCAGCATCGGCTGCGCCCCGTGCACCCGCGCCATCCTGCCGGGGGAGGACCTTCGCGCGGGGCGGTGGTGGTGGGAGCGGCCGCAGACGAAGGAGTGCGGCCTCCACCCCGTGCCCCGGGAGGGCGCATGAGATGAGCGGGCCGGTCGCGCCTCCAGGAGGCGATCTGGTGAACCGGGTGGCGCCGCTCGAGGCGCGGGCGTCTCTCCGGGAGCGCGCCGGCCGGCTGCCGCGGCTCCCGCTGGACGCGCGCAGCCGCGCCGACCTTCTCCTGCTGGCGACCGGCGCCTACAGCCCGCTCTCGGGGTTCATGGGGGAGGCCGATTACCGTCGCGTCGTGACCGAGATGCGCCTGGCGAGCGGCCACCCCTGGTCCCTGCCCATCACGCTGGCCGTGAGCGGGGAGCAGCGGAGCGCGGTTCGGGCCGGCGGGGAGGCGGCGCTCCTCGAGGCGGGCGGGGAGCCTCTGGGGATCCTGGAGGTGGCGGAGGTGTACCCGTACGATCGGGAGGAGGAAGCGCGGGAGGTCTTCCGGACCGCCGACCCGGCCCATCCGGGCGTGGCTGCCCTGTACCGCCAGGGGGAATGGCTCGTGGGTGGTCGGGTCACCCTCCTGGATGATCCCGGCGACTCGCCCGGCTCCTTCCCCTGCTACCCGGCGGAAACGCGCCGGGCGATCCAGGAGCGGGGATGGCACACGGTCGTGGGGTTCCAGACCCGCAACCCCGTTCACCGCGCCCACGAGTATCTCCAGAAGTGCGCCCTCGAGATGGTGGATGGCCTCCTGCTGCACCCGCTGGTCGGCGAGACGAAGGGGGATGACATCCCCGCGCCGGTGCGGCTCGCCTGCTACCAGGTCCTCCTGGAGGGGTACTACCCCAAGGACCGGGTCCTGCTGGGACTGTTGCCGGCGGCCATGCGGTACGCGGGGCCTCGGGAGGCCGTCTTTCACGCGCTCGTGCGCAAGAACTATGGCTGCACCCACTTCATCGTGGGGCGGGACCACGCCGGGGTCGGGAACTACTACGGAAGTTACGACGCCCATCGCATCTTTGGGGCCTTCGCGCCGGGCGAGATGGGCATCATCCCGATCTTCTTCGAGCATGCCTTTTACTGCCGGCGGTGTGGGGGCATGGCGACGGCGAAGACCTGCCCGCACGGGCAGGCGGAGCACGTCGCCCTTTCCGGGACCCGGGTTCGGGAGATGCTCGCCCGCGTCGAACTGCCCCCGGCGGAGTACACCCGCCCCGAAGTCGCGCAGGTGCTCATCCAGTGGGCGAGCGAGGAGGGCTACCAGCGGTACGCGATCTAATACAAACGAGAAACGTTGTGTGACACAAGTCCGGGTGGCGCCGGATGCCGCCTCAGGGCCCCCGTAGCGGGGGGGGGGCCCAGCGGCCCTTGGCCGATGGGGGGAACCACGGGAGGGTTCCCTCCGGGGGCCGGGGGCCGGGGCGGCGCCGGCGCCAGGACCCGGACGTTGTCACGGTGATTCTGTTGTTTGTATTAGGGGGTCACGATGGGCGCCGCTTTTGACAGGGGCAGCAGGGAAGCGTATACTTGCCGGCACACGAGGGCAGCCGGGGTTCGGCGGCCGCGCGGGGGACCCATGGCCAAGCGGCGGGTGCATCTCACCTTCCCCGGGAAGTTGGCCGATGAGCCGCTTCTCTGGCAACTCAGCCAGACGTTTGAAGTCATCTTCAATATCCGGCAGGCCGATTACACCGAGGGCCTCGGCTGGATGATGACCGAACTCGAGGGGAGCGCGGCCAACCTGGAGGTGGGGCTCCGGTGGCTGGAGGGGCAAGGGGTGCACGTGGACCCGATCGAGCAGGACGTGGTCCACTGATCCCCTTTCCCCTTGACAAGGCCGGGGGCCTCTGCTTTACTACGCGAAATTTGCTCTCTGACAACCGACCGATAGTCCGCTTCTCATCCAGAGTGGCTGAGGGACTGGCCCTGTGAAGCCACGGCAACGGGCGGTCGTTGTGTGAGCCGCCGACGTGCCAACTCCTGCAGCCGGGAAACCGGCTGAGAGATGAGAAGGGGAGAGGCGCCTGCTGCCAGCGTGCTGAGCCCCTTCTCAACCGATGAGAAGGGGCTTCGCGTTTTCAGGAGGGGAGATGCCCACCCGGCGGGTGACGCTCACGTTCCCCCAGACGCTGGTGACGGAACCGGTGATCTGGCGGGTGTCGAAGGAGTTTGGCCTGGTGCCGAACATCCGGAAGGCCAGGATCACGGAAGAGTCGGGGGAAGTGGTCCTGGACTTCACCGGGACCGCTGAGTCCCTGGACCGCGGGATGGCTTACCTCCGGTCGGTGGGAATCCGGGTCACGTCCTGAGCGCGGGCGTCGGGTGGCGGGGCCCCGGGAGGAGCGGATGCCGAACGTCAAGGGCTTGAAGTGCCGGGAGTGCCACCGGCCCTACCCCGCGAAGCCGCTCCACGTCTGCGAGTTCTGCTTCGGGCCGCTCGAGGTGGACTACGACTACGCGGCGCTGCGGCGGGTGGCGACCCGCCGGGCCATCGAGGCCGGCCCTCCCAGCATCTGGCGCTACCGGGCCCTCCTCCCGGTGGACGGGGAGGCCGCCGTCGGGCACGCCTGCGGCATGACACCCCTGGTACGCGCCAGGAACCTCGGGGCCGTTCTCGGGGTGCAGGAGTGCTACCTGAAGAACGACGCCGTCTGCCATCCGACCCTCTCCTTCAAGGACCGGGTGGTGGCGGTGGCCGTGACCAAGGCGCTGGAGTTCGGCTTCCCGGTGGTGGCCTGCGCTTCGACCGGCAACCTGGCCAACTCGGTGGCGGCGCACGCCGCCGAGGCCTCCCTGAAGAGCGTCATCTTCGTTCCGGCCGACCTGGAACAGACAAAGATCGTCGGAACCCAGATCTACGGCCCGACCCTCGTGGCGGTGGACGGCAACTACGACGAGGTGAACCGCCTCTGCAGCGAGGTGGCGGACAAGTACGGCTGGGCCTTTGTGAACATCAATATCCGCCCCTACTACGCTGAGGGCTCCAAGACCTTCGGCTTCGAGATCGCGGAGCAACTCGGCTGGCGGGCGCCCCGGCACATCGTGGTGCCGGCCGCGGGGGGCTCGCTGGTGACCAAGATCTGGAAAGGGCTGAAGGAACTGCACGCCCTGGACCTGATTCCGGAGGTCCACACCCGGATGTACGTGGCGCAGGCGGCCGGGTGCGGGCCAATCGTGAACGCCATCAAGGCTAACTCGGAGACCATCCGGCCGGTCAAGCCAAAGACCATCGCCAAGTCGCTCGCCATCGGCAACCCGGCGGACGGCTATTACGCCTTCAAGGTGGTCAAAGAGAGCGGGGGGAGCGGGGAGCACGCCACCGACGAGGAGATCCTGGACGCGATCCAGCTCCTGGCGGCCACCGAGGGGATCTTCACCGAGACGGCAGGAGGCGTCACGGTGGCGGCGGCCCGGAAGCTCATCGCCCAAGGGGTGATCCCGCGGGACGAGAGCCTGGTGATCTCGATCACCGGGAACGGCCTGAAGACGCAGGAGGCCCTCGCCGGGGTCCTTCCCGCCGGGCTGGCCATCAAACCGACCCTGAAGGCCTTCGACGAGGCGCTGGCCGCCCACGAGGCGGCGACGG
>CAZRDA010000028.1:0-11774 GCA_964598715.1 uncultured bacterium
ATCCTTCTGCCGGAGATCCGCGGGGAATGGGCATCCGGGATGATCCCTTCGAGAGCTTCTTCCACTCGCTCCGCGGGCGGATGGACGAGCAACGGCCCGCCATGGCCCGGGACCGCACCTGGAAGCCCGCGGTGGACATCTACGAGACCCCTGAGGCCCTGGTCCTCTTCGTGGACATCCCCGGGATGCGGCGGGAGGAGATCGAGGTCACCCTCCAGGACAACGTGCTGCGTATCGCCGGCTACCGGCAGGGGGCCATGCCCGCAGGGGCCCGGCGGTGCCACCAGATGGAGATTGACTCCGGCGCCTTCGAGCGCCTCCTGCGCATTGACGTCCCGATTGACGCCCGCCAGATTTCCGCCCACTACGAGGACGGCTTCCTCCGGATCACCCTCCCGAAGACCACCGCCCCCGACCCGGGGCGAGTGGAGATTCTTTCCCCGTGAGCGCGGGCGCTTCCCCGCTCGCGGCGGAGGAGGAAAAGACGTGGACCAAGAAGGGGGGGGACGCGGCCTGGCCTGGCTCGCCCTGCTCGTGGCGCTGGTAGCCCTGGGGGTCGCCGTCCTCGCCTACCGGCAGACGGGCGGCAATGCCGCGCTCCAGGCCAAGGTCGAGGTCCTCCAGAAAGCGGTGGAGAGCGCCCGGAGCGAGACGGCCAACGCCCTCAAGAAGGTCGAGGAGGCGCTCCGCCCGGGCCCGGGCAAGCGGGCCAAGCGGTAGGGGGAGCGCGTGAGGCTGGCAGGCGCCGTCTGGCTCTGGGGAGGAGCCTGTCTGCTCGCCGGCCTGATCCTGGCCTCCCTGCTCCTCCTCCGGGGGCAGGCCGGGGCGGCTCTGGCCGTCCTCGCGGCATCGGCCCTCTTCGCGCTCGGCGTGCACCTCCTCGAGCGGGTCCTCCGGGAGTAGCGGGACCCCCGGCGTCCCGGGCAGTCCCGCGCGCTCCCACCCGGCCCGCAGGAGACCTTTTTTTCCCGCCGGCCCGATCCGCCCCATTTTTCGCTTGACAGACATTACAGTATATGTCATGAGCACGCAGGTGACTGTTGTATTGAAAAGGATACCACTATCGCCAAGGTCGTGCTGAGCACCTATATCGAGCCGCGCCAGAAGGCCGCCCTCCAGACCCTGTCCCGGAGTACGCGGGTGCCGGTGGCCGAGTACATCCGGGAGGCCATTGACCTCGTCTTGACCCGCTACGCCCACCTGGTGGACACGCCGGCTGCCGAGGGGAGTGCCCCGGGGAAGGGCGGGCGGGGCCGCATCGCGCGGCGCCGCGGGGGCGGCCACGGATGAGCGGCGGCGAGGCCCAGCTCCCCCTCCCCGCCATCCCCCCGACGCCCCCACTTTCCCGGTCTGCCGCGCTCTCCGCCTACGTCCCCCTGCGCTCGGCAGCAGGGATCTTCGCAGCGGCAGCCATCCTCCTGGCGGGCTGGCGGTTCATGGCGGCCAGCCGGCCCACCCTCCCCCTCTGGGCGGAGGTGCTGCCGGACCTCATCCTCCTCCTCCTGGCCTGCCTGGCGCTGAGCGCCGTCTTCCTGCGGGAACTGGGCCGCATCGCCCAACTGGCCATCACCGACGGTCTCACCGGCCTGTTCAACCACCGGCACATGCAGCAGCGACTGGCCGAGGAGGTGGCCCGGGCCGACCGCTTCGGCCACTCCCTCTCCGTCCTCATGGTTGATATTGACCGCTTCAAGCGGTTCAACGGAACCTACGGTCATCAGGCGGGGGACCGCGTGCTTGCTGCCATCGCCCGCCTCATCCGGGAAACGATCCGGGCGGCCGACATCCCCGCCCGCTACGGCGGGGAGGAACTGGCCGTCATCCTTCCCCACACCCCCCTGGCGAACGCCTGCGGCCTGGCCGAGCGGCTGCGGCTGGCCGTGGAGGGGCTGAAATTCCAGCCGAGGCGGGCGGCGCATCCGGTGCGGGTCACCGTCAGCGTGGGGGTGGCCACCTACCCGGACCATGCGGTGAGTGCGGCCGAACTCATTGATGGGGCCGACCAGGCCCTCTTCCAGGCGAAGCGGGACGGGCGGAATCTCGTCCGGGCCTTCGAGCGCCGGGAACGCCGCCGGGAACCGACGCCGGCCCCGGAGGGGCGGCGCCAGGCGGTCGCCCTGGCCCAGCCCCCGCTCATCGAGGTGTAGGCCGGAGTGGAAGGCGCAGTGGTGGCGGCAGCGGAACAGGGGCGGCACCTGCGCTACGATGCGTGCCTGCCGGTCGTGTGCCGGGCGGTGGCGCGCACGGAGGAAGCGCCCCTCTCCCTCATCGGCATGACCCGGAACGTCAGCCTGGGAGGGCTGCAGGCCGAGCTTCCTGCGGCTCCCCCGGAAGGGGCGGTCGAGATCCTGCTCCGGGTGGGTGAGCGTGCCGTGACCGCCCAGGGGCGACTCGCCTGGTCCCGCCCGGTCCCCGAGGGGACCCGCTGCGGGTTCGCCTTCATCGGAATGGAGGCGGGCCACGCGGCGGTCTGGGAAGCCTTCCTGGCCCAGCAGGGGGGACCGACTCCCCGTCTGCACGGACGGCTCGCCATGGACCTGTCCATCACCTGCCGGCTCCGGGGGCGCCCGGGCCGCGACCTGGCCGGGCGCCTCGGGAACGTCAGCGACGGGGGGATGCTGGTCCGGCTCCCGGCCCCGCTGGAAGTGGGCCAGGAGATGGACGTGACCCTCCTCACCCCCGAGACCCCGCTCGTGGTGAGCGCGACCGTCGCCTGGGGGGACAGGGCCCCCCTCCCAGACGAGGGCGGCCTCATCCGGCACGGCCTCCGGTTTCTCCCGCCGGTGGCTGAAGGGGCATTGCGCCAGGACCTCTTCCTGGCCCGGGCCCTCCTCGCCGAGTACCTCCGACAGACCGGGGCCGCCCCCGTCGGGTAGCGGATGGGGCCCTTCGCCTGGTGGCGGCGGCGGCGGCGGCGCGCCAGGCTCCTGGGGCGGCGGCCCTGGAAGCTCTGGCAACTCTGGCTCCTCGGGCTGCTCGCCGCCCTGGCTACTGGTCTCGTCATTGACTGGATCGTCGAGCACTTCTTCCGCTACGAACCCCCCTCCTACTACGAGCCCAAGGACGTCGAACGGGAGCAGCACGAGCAGCGCCGAACCCGCTGAGCGCCGCGCCGCCCCCGCCCCCCGCACGGCATCCGCCCGGACATCCGACCAAAGTCCCCTGGACCAAGGTCCAATGGACACTGGTGTCCGGACGATCTATGAGTGACCAGACCTCTCCCAACGCGTTGGGCGCCGGAACGTCCTGGACGGAGGCCGAGCCGACCTGCCATGTGGTTCCCCAAGCTTTTGTTTGCCATTCTGCTCTTCCCGTGGTCCCTCGTCGTCCTGATGGTCGTGGCCTCGGCCCGGCGGCGCTCCGCCCGCAAGGCGCCGGGAGTCCCTCCGCCTCCGCCCTCGCTCCGGCCGGCGCCAGCCATCGCCCCCGCGCTGCCGGAACCGGGAGCATCCCACTCTTCCCGCCCGGACGTCTCCCCCCCGCCCGGTCTCTGATCGCACTCCGTCCGGCCGCAACAACCACCGCCTTCCCGCTCCACCTCCAACAGGCGGAGCAGGAATCGCCCCCAATCCGATGGACTGGCGGTGACGGATCGGGTATTCTTGACGCCGGAAAGCACGCCCGAGGGCAAGGAGGCTGCGCCGCTGCACCCGACGCGGCCCCTGGCCGCCGCGGCAATCTCCACGCCCCTCAGACCCCGCAACCTGCGGCGGAACCGTTCGTCGTGGCCGTAGCGTCCGGGCGCGGTGAGCCCTGCCCGGGTTCCGCACCACACACGCACGGAGGCGGATTGGGCCCGGTGGCCCTCCTGGTCTTCAAAACCAGCGGCGGGCCTGATAAGCCCGCGGTGGGTTCGACCCCCACACGCCTCCGCCACCGGTGTGTTGTCTCCCTCGAGGAGTGAGCCATGACGACGAACCCATCCGTCCGCGGTTGGATCAATGACGTCGCCAAGATGTGTCGCCCGGACGACGTCGTCTGGTGCGACGGCTCCGAGGCCGAGCGCAAGCGGCTGCTCGAGGCCGCCGTCCGCGCCGGGGACCTGATCCCCCTCGACCAGCGAGCCCTGCCGGGCTGCTACCTGCACCGGAGCGCTGTGAACGACGTCGCCCGGACCGAGCATCTCACCTTTATCTGCTCCCGCGAGAAGGACGCCGCCGGCCCCACCAACTACTGGATCGCCCCCGCGGAGGCCTATGATCGCCTCTCCAAGATCTTTGCCGACTGCATGCAGGGCCGGACGATGTACGTCATCCCCTTCCTCATGGGACCCCCCGGCTCGCCCTTCAGCAAGGTCGGCATCCAGGTCACCGACAGCCTCTACGTCGTCCTGAACATGCGGATGATGACCCGCATGGGGACGGCGGCCCTCGAGCACCTGGGCACTTCCGACCAGTTCACGCGCGGCCTGCACGCCAAAGCCGACCTGAGCGTGGATCGGCGGCTCATTTGCCACTTCCCCGAGGACAACACGATCTGGAGCGTGGGGTCCGGCTACGGCGGTAACGCGCTGCTGGCCAAGAAGTGCATGGCCCTGCGCATCGCCAGCCACATGGCCCGGAGCGAAGGATGGCTCGCCGAGCACATGCTGATCGTCGGGGTCGAGAGCCCGGACGGCGAGGTGACCTATATCTGCGGCGCCTTCCCGAGCGCCTGCGGCAAGACCAACCTGGCCATGCTGGTTCCCCCGGCCTCCATGAAGGGGTGGCGGGTCCACACGATAGGGGACGATATCGCCTGGCTGCGCGTCGGTCCCGACGGCAGGCTCTGGGCCGTCAACCCCGAGGCCGGGTTCTTCGGCGTCCTGCCGGGGACGAGCAAGAAGACCAACGCGAATGCGATTGCGACCATCCGGCAGAACACGATCTACACCAACGTCGCGCTGAAGCCCGACGGGACCGTGTGGTGGGAGGGGCACGACGACCCGCCGCCGACCAGCGCGCGCGACTGGCGCGGGCGGCCGTGGACGCCGGCGAAGGGGGAACCGGCGGCGCACCCGAACAGCCGGTTCACGGCGCCCGCGAGCGGCTGTCCCTCGATCTCCCCCGAGTGGCAGAACCCGAAGGGCGTCCCGATCAGCGCCATCCTGTTCGGCGCGCGGCGGCAGACCCTCATCCCGCTCGTCTACCAGGCCTTCTCCTGGCAGCACGGCACCTTCCTGGGCGCCACCCTTGCCTCGGAGACGACCGCCGCGACCACCGGCGCCGTGGGCGTCGTGCGCCGGGACCCCATGGCCATGCTCCCCTTCTGCGGCTACAACATGGCTGAGTACTGGGGGCACTGGCTCTCGATGGCCAAGCGGGCGTCGAACCTCCCCAAGATCTTCCGCGTCAACTGGTTCCGCCGGGATGAGAAGGGCCGGTTCCTCTGGCCCGGGTACGGCGAGAACCTCCGGGTGCTCCGGTGGGTGATCGAGCGCTGCAAGGGGGGCGGGGAAGCGGAGGAGACGGCGATCGGGTACGTCCCCAGGCGATCCGCCCTTGACCGCAATGGGCTCACCGTCTCCGACGAGACCCTCAGCACCCTGCTCCGGGTGGACCGCGACGGGTGGGTAACGAACCTCCGCAGCCAGGCCGAGTTCTTCGAGAAGTTCGGAGACCGGCTCCCGGCCGGAATTCGCGAGGAGCACGAAGCCCTCGCCCGCCGCCTCAAGCGGAAGTGAGCGCGACGAGCCCGGGCTCGGAGCATGAGCGGAACGGAACGGGTCCTCCAGCCAGCGATAGCGACGGGGACAGATCGGGTCCGGATCGGGACCTCGGGGTGGTCCTACCCTACCGGCGCGGGGAAATGGACCGGGGTCGTGTACCCGCCCGGGACCCGGAGCGAACTCGGCTATTACGCCACCCATCTCTTTGACACCGTCGAGGTCAATGCCTCCTTCTACCGGCTGATTCCGCCCGCCACCGCCAAGACCTGGGCTCGGATCACCCCGCCGGACTTCCAGTTCGCCGTGAAGGCCTGGCAGAAGTTCACCCACCCTCAGATGCACGCCGCCGCGGCGGGCCAGGCGGAGCCGGCCACCCAGGAAGACGTGGACCGGTTCCGGGCAAGCCTCGACCCGCTGGCGGAGCACCGCAAGCTCGGGGCCGTCCTCCTCCAGTTCCCGCCCTCCTTCCACGCCACCCCCGAGACCGCCGATTCCCTCGGGACCTTGCTCGGGAGGCTGGCGGCCTACCCGCTGGCGGTCGAACTCCGGCACCGCTCCTGGAGCCACCGGCAGGAGGAGACCAGGACCCTCCTCCAGGGACACCGGGCAACCTGGGTGGTGATTGACGAGCCGAAGTTCCCCTCCTCCATTCGCCAGGAAGTCGAACCCTTGAGCGAGATGCTCTACCTCCGGTTTCACGGGCGGAACGCGGCGAAGTGGTGGACCCACGAGCGGACCGAAGAGCGGTACGATTACCTCTACTCCGAGGCCGAGCTGCTCCCCCTCGCCGCTAAGATCCGCGCGCTCCTCACGACGGCACGCCCGCCGAGAGCCTTCGTCTTCTTCAACAACCATGCCCGCGGGCAGGCGGTCCAGAACGCCCAGATGATGATTCGCCTGGTCGGAGAGGGCCTCCCCTCGTAGCGGACGCGGGAGCGCCTCACGCGCCCTCGGGACGCAGCCGGCACCCTCGCCGGCCGGGTGGCGGTTGGGTCCAGTGGGAGGCGCCATGAGAGCCGATGCTCCACCGCTGCCGGTGACCCGAGGCCTTCTCACCCTTCTCCCCGGGCTGGCCCTCTGCGGGGCCCTCACCGGGGCGATCCTCGGAGCCCGCCCGCTGCTGGCCGCGTACTTGAACGAGGCGCTGCTCGCCCTGGCGGGGGGGCTTCTCATCGGGAATCTGGGCGGAGCGCCTGCCGCCACCACGCCCGGGCTGCGCTGGCTGAGCCGCACGGGGCTGCGGCTGGGCATCGCCTTGATGGGGGCGCGGCTGGCCTTCGGGGAGATCATTCAGGGCGGGGGGGCGGCGCTCGTCCTCCTCCTCGGCACGATGACGCTGGCGGCCCTCGGGGTAACCGTGCTCGCGCGTTGGCTGTCCGTGCCGCCCCGCCTCACGACGCTGCTCGCCGTCGGCACGGCCGTGTGCGGCAACTCGGCCATCATCGCGACCGCCCCCCTCCTCGAGGCCGACGAGCGGGAGGTGGCTTTCGCCGTCTGGACCATCACCCTCTTCGGGACCCTCGCGGTCTTCGCCTTCCCCTTCGTGGGGCACGCCTTGCACCTGGCACCATGGCACTACGGGGTGTGGGCCGGAGCGGCGATCCAGGACACCGCGCAGGTCCTCGCCGCCGGCCTGGCCTACGGGGAGTCCGCCGCCGCGGTCGCGACGGTCGTCAAGTTGACCCGGAACACCCTGCTGGCGCCGATCCTCATCGGCATCAGCCTGAGCCTGGCCCGCCGCCGGGTCGGGGGGGGCTGGAGGACCGCGCTCGGACACAGCCTGCCGCGCTTCGTGGTCGGGTTCCTGGCGATCGCCCTCCTGAACACCCTCGGGGTGCTCCCCACGAGCCTGCGGGCAGGGCTTCTCTCCGGCTCGCGGGGACTGATGCTGGCGGCGCTCGTGGCCATCGGCTTGAGCCTGCGCGTCGCGGACCTCCGCATGATGGGGTGGCGCCCGTTCCTGGTGGGCCTTGGGGCGTCGGTGGGCCTCGCGGCAGTAGCGCTGCTCGCGATCAGCGCAACCCGGGGGGTCTGGCAGGGCGTGTTCGGGGATTTCTGAGCGTCCGTCCGTCCGCCACGGGCAAGGCGGGGCCACCTGCAAGGCCACCGGGGTGTTCGGGGTATAATGACCGTACCCCCCGCAGGAGGAAGCACGCGTTGCAGACCCCACGGTCCCTGGCCCCGATCGCGCTCACGCTGCTGCTCTCCCTTCCCCCTGCCTCGACCGCCCGCGGGCGGCCCGAACCCCCCGACACGGGGGTGCCCTGGTGAGGCAGCGCCATTGGCTCGCTCCGCGGGTCGGGCCCGTCGTCCGCGCCCTGCTCCTGGGCATCGCCGTCAGTGTGGCGGTGACGGCGCTCTCGCGGGTGGGTGTGCTCTCCGGGTGGGAAACTCGAGCAGTCGATACCTTCGTCTTCCTCCGCGATCGCGTGCCCGCCCCCGAGATCGTACTGGTCGAGGTGGACGAGGAGTCGTTCACAGCGCTGGGCGAGCGGCAGCCGCTCCCGCGCCGCTACCTCGCCGACCTGGGCGAGTTCCTGCTCCGAAGCGGCGCCCGGGTGGTGGCCTTCGACATCCTGCTCAAGAGCCGCTCGGTCCCTGGGGAGGATGCAGCCCTCATCGCCATGAGTCGCCGCTGGGAGGGAGCAGATTCGGGTCGCCTGGTGTTCGCCTCGCTGGCGCTCCCGCGGAAGGGGGAGGGCCCAACGCGGTACGACCCCTCTCCGAGCTTCTCCCCCGAGCTCCGCGGGTTCTTCGGGTTCCCCGACGCTCCGGTGAGCGCCGACGGAGTCATCCGCCGCATGACGCCGCTCCTTCCGGCCGCCGATGGCGGGTTTCTGCCCTCGTTCCCGCTGGCGGTCCTCACCGCCTATGCGGGCCAGACCCCGGAGCAACTGGCGCGTGTCCTGAGGGAGGACGCCGGGAGTGCGATCCCCCTGCCCGTCCGCGACCCACAGGGAGAAATCAGGTGGGACGAACGGATCTCCCTCGATATGCTCTCCGGGCCCGCGTGGCGGATTGACTTTGCCGGCTCGCAGGGGGTCTTCACGGCTTTTCCGAGCGGGGCGCTGGTCCAGATGGCCCGAAGCGGCATCCGCCCGGAGGCGGACAATCCGTTCAGGGGCAAGATCGTCCTCGTGGGGGCCACGTTCCAGGAGAGCCGGGACTTCTACCCGACGCCGGTGGGACTCCTGGCCGGCGTGGAAATCCACGCCAATATGGTGCACACCTTGCTCTCCCGCCGGGCGTTGCTTCCGCCCCACTGGCTCTTGAACCTCTCCGTCCTGATCGGCGCCTGTGTCTCGGTCTCCCTGCTTTCGCTCTGGCTCCGACCCCTCTGGGTCGCGCTGGCGAGCCTGGCGCTGATCGCCGGTTTCGCGGCCGTGAGCTACGAGGCGTACACGCAGGGGGGCTACTGGCTTGACTTCGTGGCCCCGGTTGTGGGAATGATTGCCTACATCCAGGGCTCGAGCCTCCTTGCCCGCCGGCGCCTGCGGGCAGCCTTCGGCCAGTACGTCAGCCAGGAAGTCATGGACCGGGTGCAGCGGGAGGGCGCCGGGCTCGGGGGGGAGGTTCGCACCGTCTCGGTCCTGATGTCGGACCTCCGGGGGTTCACCACCCTCTCCGAGCGGCTCCGGCCGGAGCGGATCTCGGAGATCATGAACGAGTATTTCACCGCCATGGTGGACGTGATCCTCGCCCACCGGGGGATCGTCCAGGATTTCATCGGCGACGGTATCCTCGCCGTGTACGGGGCACCCCTCGACGATGCGGACCACGCCTGGCACGCGGTCCTCACCGCCCACCGGATGCAGGCCGCCCTCCAGCAGCTCAATGGACGATGGCAAGCCTCGGGGCACCCGCTGCTGGCCATGGGCGTCGCGGTGCACACGGGGGAGGCCTTTGCCGGGAACGTCGGCTCCCCTCGCAAGAAGAAGTATGCGGTGATCGGTGACACGGTCAATACCGTCTCGCGGATCGAGGGGCTGAACCGGGACCTCTCCACCTCCATCCTAATCAGCAGGGCGACACTCGCTGCCGTGAAGGATCGGGTCGAGGTCCAGGATCGCGGGACAGTCACGATGAAAGGAAAGGCTCAGCCGGTTGAAGTGTTTGAACTGCTGGGTCTCGTCGAGCCGGAGCCGGAGACGCCGGGGAGGTAGCACGCCATGCGCCTGAACCGATGGCTAACGGGATGGCTCACGGTCGCGGTGCTCCTCGGGGGGCAGTGGTTGCCGACCCCGGCCCTCGGCCAAAGCGGTGAGGCGGCCGGCATGGTCACGGAGATCAAGATCGGCCGCGGCCGGGTCGAGGTCAGGCCGGCCGGCACGCAGGAGTGGCGGCGGGCGGGGCCGCTCCTCGCCCTTCGCGCCGGCGATGCGGTCCGCGCTACCGAAGACGCCTCGGTAGTCATCTTGTTGAGCGGCAGCAGAGGAGGCGTCAAGGTGAGGGCGGCCGACTCTCCGTTTGTGCTCTCTGCCCCCAAGCCAGGGGAAACGAAGGCCCAGAAAGCGCTTACTCTCCTGGGGCAAACCGTCGGCTTCCTCTCCACGACCGCCAAGGAAGAGCCTCGCGCCACGCTCTCCACGCGGGCGGGGACCAAGCCGCCCGTGATCCTGAGCCCCCGCAACGGTCCGGTCCTCCCCGATTCCCTCACCTTCGAGTGGCTGGGGAGTCGGCTCGCCCGCTACACCGTCCGGATCGTGGGCCCCAAGGGAGTGGTGCTGGAGAAGAAGGACGTGACGGGGGCCAGGTTCGACTATCCGCCCGACGCTCCGCCGCTGAGCCCTGGAGTCCGATATACCGTCCAGGTGCTCTCGGGGAACCACCCGGCGCAGCAGGCGTGGTTAGAGGTCCTCGATTCCACCCGGGCCCAGGCGATCCGGCAGGACATGAAGGAATTGGAGCAGACGCTCGGACCGACGGTCTCGCCCAACACCCTCGTCACGCTCCAGGCGGGGCTCCTGGCCAGCAACGGGCTCCTCCACGATGCAAGGGCTTCCCTCATCGCCGCGCTCGCAAAGGACCCCGAGGAGCCGACCTTGCATTTCCTCCTGGGCAACCTCTACAGCAAACTCGGGCTCGCCGAGCAGGCTGCTGAGTCCTACGATGAGGCCAGGTTCCTGGTGACCGGCCCCTGAAACCGAGAGCGAGCGAGACCTTCGGAGGATCTGACATTGCGAGAGGGAAGCGAAGGATCGGATTCCGGACGGAGTGTCCTGCCGGTGAGACGGAGGATGCGTCGGTCCTTGGCCTGCATGCTTTCTGGTCTCTGTCTCGCGTTTCTCATCCCGACCTTTGCGTCGGCCGCTGAGACAGACCCGCTCAAGCGGGCCAGCGAGCTGAACGCTGAGGCAGTGCAACACCTCCGGCAGGGACGATTTGCGGAGGGAGTTCCGAAAGCCCGAGAGGCGCTCGCGCTGCGCGAGCAGGCCCTCGGTCCCAACCACCCCCTCGTCGCCGAGAGCCTCAACCGCCTCGCCGACCTGCTCCGGTACGCCGGCGACTATTCGGCGGCGAGGCCCCTCTACGAGCGGGCGCTCCGGATCCGGGAGCAGGTTTTCGGCCCGACCGCCCCTGCCGTGGCCGACAGCCTCAACGGCCTCGCCGAGCTCCTTCGGTTCGCCGGGGAGCCCGCAGCGGCCCGGCCGCTCCACGAGCGGGCGCTCCAGATCCGCGAGCAGGCCCTGGGCCCCACCGATCCCGCCGTGGCTGACAGCCTCAACGGCGTCGCCGACGTGCTCCGGGACAGCGGCGATTTTGCCGCGGCGCGCCCCCTCTACGAGCGGGCGCTCAAGATCCAGGAACAGACCCTCCCTCCTTCCCACCGGGCTATCGGCGGCACGCTCACCGGCCTCGCCGACCTGCTCCGGTACACGGGCGACTACGCTGGCGCGAGGCCGCTCTACGAAAGGGCGCTCAAGATCCGCGAGAAGGCTTTCGGACCCAACCACCCCGCCGTGTCCAGCACGCTCAACGGCCTCGCCGACTTGCTTCGGTACACCCACGACTACGCCGCGGCCAGACCACTGTACGAGCGCGCGCTCAAGATCGGGGAGCAGACCCTGGGTCCGAATCACCCGACCGTGTCCACCACTCTCAACCACCTGGCCTACCTGCTCAGGAC